>JAHRAP010000015.1 GCA_020027255.1 Nitrosopumilaceae archaeon
CCAGTCGGATGGTGCCCAATGGATCAAAATCCAGTATCACAACATGACACTATGGGAGATGCAGAACCAAATTTTACAGAATATACAATAATCAAATTTTATTATGATGAAAATACTTGTTTTGATCCAAATATATATTTCTTTTCCATAATTGCGTTTTTGACGATTTTTTCTAATAACTGTGTCATTTTTTATAATTTTGTTTTATTGACATTTATAGGTTGCATCTACGGATCAAAATAATTTATGTGTATTAAAACAAGAGTTCTTATTAGTTATTATTTTTTTGTGGTTTAGAAGATATATTCATGTAAACGTCTACTATTCCACTACCTATTGGTATATTACTTCCAACTATGACATTTTCAGTAACACCCTTGAGTTTTTCTATTTCTCCAGATAGAGCAGCGTGAGAAATTGTAGGAACAGTTATCTCAAATGCAGCTCGTGCTAGAACGCTATCTTTAGTTCCAGCTATACCATGACGCCCTATTTGTTGCATATAACCTCTAGAACACATCAGATCTGCAACAAGCATAATATACCTGATGTCAACTTCAAGTCCTTGATCTTCCAATGTAGATGTTAATTCATCTATAAGTGCATTTCTTGCAGCTTCAATACCCAAAGTAGATGCAATTTCTGAAACATTGTTTGTTCTAACACTTGTAGTATCTATTCCGCTTATTTCTAATACTTTGGATAAATTAGAGCCTGTAGTTTGAATTATCCATTGATCGTTTTTTTGTACTAATGTAACACGTTCGATTTCTGTAATCCCTTTTACTGTGGTATTAAGAATTTTATTTTTAATGGCTATTACAGATGGCGCATCATTAGTACCAACTAATTTAAAAATTAAACATTCGTCATTCCCACTTTCGATCTTAAATTTTTTATTTAATTGTAATATTGTTTTGATATCTTCAACACTACAATCTCGTTCTCTCAATCTAGCTTTATTGAAATTTAGTGTGATTTGAGTGGCATAATCTGTTTCCGTGTTAGAAACAAGTGAGTCTATTTTAGTTTGAAGTATATTACGTGCAATTTGAATGGCATGTTCACGCGATGATTTAGATTTTTCGCTTAAGAAAATATCCATCGTGGGAGTGACAGGTTTTTTCCTAGCATCTACCAATTCAATTAATCTTGGTAAACCAAGAGTTACATTTCGTTCACGTATTCCTGCAAAGTGAAAAGTTCGTAATGTCATTTGCGTTCCTGGTTCACCTATAGATTGAGCTGTTATTATCCCCACAGCTTGTCCTGGTTCTACTTTAGCTTTATCATATAGATCTAGTCCTTTTTTACACACTTTTTCAATTCCTTTAACACTCAATGTGGATAAAAGAAGCGACTGTAAAACTATTTTTTTGAGTCTAGGATTAAATGATTTAGTATATTTTTTTGCGATTAAACTAATTTCTTGCTGTGAAGCCGTTTTGCCTAAATCGATTATTTTTTGTGAGTCTATCAATCTGTTAATATTAAAAGATTCACCGTGATCGCTTTTGGCTACATCTATACCATCTTCACCATAGAGAAATTGGATTATGTGACCGTGAGGATCTCTTACAGTTCCATCGTATTCAAGTCGTATATGCTCTAATGCGTTGATAAGTCTTCGTTGCATGTAACCACTTTGTTGTGTTCTAACAGCTGTGTCAACTAATCCTTCTCTGCCGCCCATAGCATGGAAAAAAAATTCTAATGCAGATAAACCGTCACGATAATTAGATTTTACAAAGCCATGTGAGTCTGGATTGTGATCATAATTTTGAAAGTGGGATAGTGCTCGGTTATTGTATCCTTTATGCAATCTTTGTCCGCGTCTAGATTGTTGTCCTAGAGCTCCGGTCATTTGGCCTATATTAAGTGAAGAGCCACGAGCTCCCGTTATAGCCATAATTTTACCGGCATTAGTCTCATCAAAAGATTGAGATGCCATGCCACCAGCTTTATCTCTCGCTTTGGATAATTCGTTTACAATGTAAGCTTCTAATGCTTCTTCAGATGATAAGCCACGTGTAAGTTTTAATGTGCCTTTTTTAGCTTGGTTGATCAAGTCATATACTCGATCATAAGATTTATCTATTTCAGATAGGATATTTTGTTGGACTTTTTTAGTTAATTCTAGATCAGCATAACCGTAGCTGAATCCATAATGCGTTATGAATTGTTTTACTATAATTAAAATTGAATTTAAAAATGTTTTAGCTTCTGCATTACCATAATCTTTTGCAATTCTATGCAAAACACTCTCAGGTTCTTCTGCACCTATTGATGACTTATCTATAACTCCACTGATTAATTGACCATTTTTAATTACCACGTCTTGGTTAGTTCCTTCAGTTCCTTTAGACCATTTAGATGTAATTATATAATTAAAGTCTGTAGGCAAAAACAATGAAAATAATTGTTTCCCAGAATACATGGGAATTTTATCGTCTTCAAATAGTGGCTTGGGCAGATTACCGTTAAAACCACCTAACATAGCTAAATTAGAAAAGTCTTGTACAGATAATTTGGTATCGTCTTTAGTTAACAAATAAGAACCAGTGATAAAATCTCTCAGACCACCTATTATTGGACCTCCATAACGTGGAGATATTAATTGATCTTGTACACGCATTAATAGCATAGCTTCGGCTCTCGCTTCTTCACTTTGAGGTACATGTAAATTCATTTCGTCACCATCAAAATCAGCATTATATGGAGGGCATACAGAAGGGTGCAGTCTAAATGTTTTTCCAGGAAGTACGTGTACATGGTGTGCCATTATTGACATTTGATGTAATGACGGTTGTCTGTTAAACATAACTATATCGCCATCAGAGAGATGTCTTTCAACTAGATAGCCTATTTCTAAATTTTCGGCTATTATAGATTTGTCTTCCACAAAATCTAACCTTATTTTAACTCCGTCAGGCCTAACAATATAATTAACACCTGGAAATTTATTAGGTCCATTAATGATTATTTTTTTCATTCTTTCCATATTCCAGTCAGTTACGACTTCTGGTATTGTGAGCTTCATAGCAACAGTTTCAGGTATTCCAACTTCAGATAAATCCAAATTTGGATCTGGAGAAATTACAGTTCTGCTAGAAAAATCTACTCTTTTGCCAGATAAAGATCCACGGAATCTACCCTCTTTTCCTTTTAATCTCTGTGTCAAAGTTTTAAGTGGTCTTCCAGATCTGTGATGAGCCTGCGGTATGCCAGATACTTCATTATCAAAATATGTTGTTGCATGATACTGTAATAGATCTACTAAATCTTGGACAATTAATGGCGGAGTGCCAGCTTCTTTACTTTCTTTAAGTCTTTGATTAACTCTAATCACATCAACCATTTTATGTGTGAGATCATCTTCAGATCTGATACCAGTTTCTAAGATAATTGATGGTCTTACAGTTACTGGAGGTACAGGCAATGCTTGAAGTATAAACCATTCAGGTCTTGCAGTAGCAGGATCATAACCTAATATTTTTATATCATCATCAGTGATTTGCGAGAATCTTTCTCTAATGGTAATAGGAAGTAATCTATTTTCACCAATATCTGTTTTTTCTATAAAAATAGTTGGTTTGGTAAAAATTAATTCGTATTGGTTTTTTCCACAATGAGGGCATTCCTTAGTTTTTTTAGATTTTTCCAAAATTTGTTCTGGTATTAGTTTTCTAGAGATAGTTGTATAAACTGCGTCACGGTTAGTTATTTTAGCAAATTCATTTATTTCTTCTTGCGATATTTTTAATCTAGAACAAGATCTGCATGTTGCTAACAATAGCTTATAGATGTTATCAATAAATGCTATGTGCAAAACAGGTTCTGCTAATTCAATGTGTCCAAAATGCCCAGGGCATCTAGCTGCAGTATTTCCACATGTCAAACATTTTTGTCCAGGTTCCAATGTACCTAATCGTCCATCCATCAACCCACCTTGAACAGGCATACCATCTTCATCATAAGTTTCTGGAGCTGTAATTTCAGCTACGGAGTACTTTCTTATTTCGTTTGGAGACCAAACAGAAAATCTTATTGCATTTATTGATTTCATAGTGTGGACTAACATGTCATACTTTTTCTTTGATTAGAAGTCTTGGAGCTATATTAAGACTTTGCATTTCTTGTAACAGTAATTTAAATGCATATGCAACAGAGACAGAAGAAACTTTAGCTTTGTCTCCACATATTCTACAGATATATTTGCGCTGTTTCATATCATAATAGGCTACTAAACCACATCTTTCACACACAAAAATTTCAGATTTGTCTGATTCGTCTAACAATCTATCTTTTAAGATCATAGATGCGCCATAAGCAATGAGGCAATCTCGTTCCATTTCACCAAATCGTAATCCGCCACCACGTGCTCTTCCTTCTGTAGGTTGTTTAGTTAGCATCTGAACTTGTCCTCGTGCTCGAGCGTGTATCTTATCTGCTACCATATGATGTAATTTTTGATAATAAACAATACCTACAAAAATTTCTACTGGGAATGATTTTCCGGTTTTTCCGTCATACATTATTTCCTTTCCAGAATATTTGAATCCAGCTGCATCTAACGTAGTTCTAACCTGATCCATTTTTTCACCTACAAAAGCTGATCCATCAAATTGTGTGCCTCTCAATGCAGCAGCTTTGCCAGTAACAGATTCTAGGAACATTCCTACAGTCATTCTAGAAGGGAACGCATGTGGATTTATGAGAACGTCAGGAACTACGCCATCTGTAGTATATGGTAGATCTTCGTTATTAGCTAATATGCCTAATATGCCTTTTTGGCCATGCCTAGAAGCGAATTTATCTCCTATTTCTGGAATTCTCATGTCACGGACTCTTATTTTATACATTTTTCCACCTTCGTTAGATTGTGTCATTACTATCGTATCAAC
>JAHRAP010000057.1 GCA_020027255.1 Nitrosopumilaceae archaeon
CAATTGATCATGCAATAGACTTAAGATTATTCAAGGAAATATTGAATAGTGCTCACACATCTATAATGAAAAACGCATGGAATAATTTTCTACTAGGTTATAAGCTGACTGTGGGTGATAAATACCACAACATAATAATGAATTTAGTTTTAGAGATCGAGTCCCGTGGAAGATATAATAATAATTTAAATATGCAAAAATAAAAATTGATTTTTTTTGTTTTGTCAACTCAAACTTTATACCATGAAACTTTTAATCTATCATTCTATTTGTCATTTTTTGATTGTTTTGTAACACAACAATTCTTGACATCTCACTTTCGTCCATAACAAAAAGTTTATTGTCATTTTTTAATAGTTGGGAAGCGAAGTATCTAACTTCGTCCATAGTTAGCATGTTGCCTCGTTCTAGCCTATTAATGGATCTACCTACATGCATATAGGATTTAATTTCGACGAAATTTGGATTTGATATATCTATTAATTTATTAAATCAGCTTAGCGTTTTTTTATTATCGTTATATCCATTTATCAAAGTAATTCTAAGAACTGTTCTTGTATTTAATTTTGAAAGTATTGATAGAGATCTATTCCATCTTTGCCATGAATCACTATATCTTGGTCTATTGATATTAATAAAAGACTCACGATCATATGCGTTGGTAGAAAGATATAATTGAGTAGGTAATGCATTTTCATTGTTTAACTTAATCAACATTTCTGGTTCTTGACCATTTGTTACTAGAAATATTGATTTGGTGGCTGGTAGGCTTTTTAGATATTTGATCAGATCTGGAAGTTTGGGATACATTGTAGGTTCTCCTGATAATGATATTGCATAATGATTTGGAAGTAATGATTCATCTATTTTTTTTTGATTTTGTTTAGGATCTCCTTTATGCCCTATGATGAGCCTCTTACGTTCTTCCATTAATTTTAAAACAATTTCTTCGGGGTCAGACACATTTTCAGATTTCATTTCTATTGAATTATAGAATTCCATTGGACGCCAACAATATATGCATCTGTTTTCACAATACATCCCTGCTGGAGAAAATTCCATACATCTGTGAGTGGAAACTCCATAAAATTTATGTTTATAACAATCTCCTTCATCTCGAAATGATTTTTTGGTCCAATGACATACATCTACAGTAGAATGACCATATGTTCCATATTTTGCATTTTTTAATAACTTGTTAATTGCTGGTTTAATTTGAATTAATTCGCTATCGTCATTAAATATTTCTCCAGAACAACTCATATCAAATTTTGATTATGTTAATATATATAAGCATTGATAGAGTAATTCATATGTTTTGTTAAAGACGGTTAGTATTACTGGTATGGATAAGGAAGGCATTCCATTTAAAAAAGAAAATATTACTATTGATCATGCAGTGACTATGACAGGCATCTCTAATCTGACATGGATTGAATGTGTAGTAGACGATATTATAAACGAAACGCCTTCTATATTACAAAAAATTGATATCAAATTA
This sequence comes from Nitrosopumilaceae archaeon, assembly GCA_020027255.1. GTDB lineage: Archaea > Thermoproteota > Nitrososphaeria > Nitrososphaerales > Nitrosopumilaceae > WTHC01. Next base: position 1,502 of record JAHRAP010000057.1, read on the forward strand.
GATTCATCCATACTACTATCTGGTTACCTTACTAGTTATGAAGATATTATTGATACTTTGGGAATAATGCTGCCATTTATTGTAACAGGAAGTAGCATAACTCAAACTTCTCCATTATTAATATTTATGAAAAAAGATCTTATCCTTACTATACATGATGATTATGGCGGCAAAATTAAAAAATTACATACATATTCTAGCAATTTACTACGCAAACTACCACAAGATCCAAATAAATGGGACGATAGACAAACCCTCTTATTATTTAGACTCATGGATGAAGTAAGTGCAGCTAATTTTTCTGTGCTTCGCTTTATAGTGGAAAAAACTGAACAACTAGAATTAGATTTAACAAATTCTAGACAGATTAAACGTGATTTATCATTGGAATTGTCAAACATGACACGTTCTATACTAACTTTTCTAAATGCTGTATGGGCTATTCATGATATAATAAGAAATTTAAAATATGGAGATTCAGATATGCTTACAGATAATGATGACATTTTAGAAAAATTCGAAGTTATTTTAAGTAGACTCGATAGACAAATTCAGACTGCTGAAAATGTAATGGATGTCATATCTACAGGAATGGTTGTAATACAAACAGAAACTTCAAATAAATTAACTACATTGATAGTATGGTTAACTGTTGTTGCTACTGCGGTATTGGTTCCAAACACTCTAGCTACCATTTTCGGTATACCTGATTTTGCTATAAAATATGTTTGGATCATGCCTATCTTAGTTATATCTACAATAATTTCCACCATCATTACATATAGATATACAAAAGAATGGAGAGTAAATCCATTCAAAATAAATCGGCTCAAAAAATTAAGAAAAAAGTTCTATTAGCGAATATATATTATTTCCACGGTATCAAATAATTAACTAATATCCCCACTAATGTGCTTGTAGCTGCCATGGCAGTAATCCATCTAATTCCCTTTTTCATAAACATTGAAAATCTAAAGTTAATTATAAATCTAATAATTAAAAGCTAGATTAATACTATGAAAATCATCATTAACCTTGTGGCCTTTGTAGTATAGTGGCAGTATAAAGGACTGTGGATCCTTGGGCAGGGGTTCGATTCCCCTCAAAGGCCTAAAAAATGCCAAACTTGCTTGATTCCATTTCTTCTTTAATTGCCAATTTGATCTTCAAATTTTTGGACTTCATTTTATTTGTTAACCATGACAAAAATTTTTTCTCTATATTTTTTCCTGCTAGTTTATCATAATCTGTACCAAGCTGTTCTGCGAATTTCTTAATCATCTCTAAATTTATTGATACTACATAAAAATACCATCCAAATGTAAATTCGTAATCTGTAACAGCAAAATCATTTTTTCCATGTATAGCTTTTTCGACTAAATTAAGTTCTGTTTTTATTTCATTACTAGTTTTTTCATAGTCAGTAGCTGATATATTTATATTCAATCTTTGCATATATAATAATGGTATATAAACATAAAAGAATATTTATTATGATGTAACAATAATGCCAAAATTAATAGTTTATGTTCCATTCAGTTGCATCGAAATTGCATATATGTTTACAATTTTGATATTTGTAATTTGTTAACATTATAAGTTTTGTATCATATGGCGAGATCGTTCTCACACCATTGCTTGCATTTCAATTATTGGTATATTGCAAAATACACTAAATTTAAATTTGATATTTGGGTGCGCATGTTGGTAATTGTTAATTTATCATTATCAGTTTAATGTATAAATCTAATTTTATTTCAATACAATATTTATTTTGTATTAATTATAATTTGCTAATGACATCTCATTATTTTTTTAAATTGTTTTATAGATTAATTTTAGAAAATTGAATATGAATTTTGTTTGTATACCATCTAATTTTTATCATAGAACCATCATTACTCTCTTATTCTTTCTAATATTGATACTGCTTGCCATAATGTGACACGCACATGTGATGGTAAATTTGGATCTTGAGTAATTTCATCTAAAATACTTATCGCGTTAGCCGCTCTTACAGATATTGTGTGGTTATCATTAGCTAATTCATTTATCAAATCTGCTATATTCTTTCTAATTGTTTTTGGTGTTGCAAAATTCACAGAAACTTGTTTTAGTGTGTTTGTAGCATTATCTAATGATTTTTGGTTCTGCTCTTTCTTATTCATGGTTGACGATCTATATTGTTATAATTCTATAAAAATATCTTCTGATTCCAATGATATTTTATAGGATCGTATATTATCAATTTTTGACGGGAATTTTTCTAATTTACCATTTTTATAATTGAATTTTGCACCGTGCCAATCGCAAGTTATAACATTATCTTCTAATTTGCCTTCTGCTAGACTAGCTCCTGAATGAGTACATGTATCATCTATCGCATAAAAATTACCATGATCATTAATTATTAATACATCCTTTCCATCTATTTTTGTTTTATATTTATGTCCTGGAGGTACTTCTTTCATATTTCCAACTAATATTTTACCCATGATATCTCATAGAATCAATATTTAATAATTTTTCTAATGTTTGTTGCATATTTATTCAAAAAAATCAATTCATTTAGTTTATGCTTATATATGATTTTGATTTAAATTGTATCAAAATTATTTGTGGCAATATATTGCGTCTGTATCAGAATCTTTTCTGCAATATCCAAACCTAATGAATTGTATCATATCATTTGAGTTTAACTTCAAATAATGAGTTTCTGTGTAAGACGAAATCTCCACAAGACTCTTTTCATTAAATTTATTTTCTACGAAAATCTCTTTTGGGACAAATATTTTCAATCCATGCACATCATTTTCGGAGATCCATTGAATTTTTTTAATCGAATTATCTATGATCTCGTCTATAAATTCTCCACACATGTAATCAAATTCAATTTTTGTGATCTTAATATTACCAATACCTATTAATCGAACCTTGGAATTTATTTTTAATTTAATAACATCTTCATATTCGAGATAAAAATTTTCATGAATTGTTACAGATCTTTTTTCATTTGTAGTTGGATAATTCCGTAAATGTACCTGTTTAAATGGTATTTTTTTTATGACTATTTTTTGTGGTTTTTGTACCATATGTAATCTAATACTTTTAGAATCTATAATCTTCCTATTTATTGACTCCAAAACATCAAAAGGTGCTAATGTATTTGATTTAGTAAAACCTAAAGATAATACAAATCTTCTAATTGCATTCGGTACTATACCTCGTCTTTTCATAGATTTTAACGTGGATAATCTTGGATCATCATACCCAAAAATCTTTTTTGATTCTATGAGTGTTTTAATCTTTCGTTTTGATACAGGCATTCCTTTTAATTCTAATCTTGAAAATTCTAACATTTGTGGTTTTTTCATTTTTAGCGAATCTAGTATGCCATAATATAATTCATTCCGAAGTTCATATTCTTTTGACCTAAATGCATGTGTAATGCCATCTGCGCTATCTTCTATTGCTATCGCAAAATCATAACTCGGCCAAACTCTATATTTTGTTTTAAATATTGGATGGCATTCATCTACTATTCTGAATAATACTGGATCTCTCATTGTAGTATTGTTTGATTTCATGTCTCCACGAAATCTTACTGCAGCTTCACCTGCTTTATATCCATTAAACATAGAATACCATCTCCTATAATTTTGTTCACTATTATTTGTGTTACAATTACATAATTGTTTTTTATATCTATTCGCTTGTATCATTTCTCTCTTACACGTGCACACATATGCTTTTTCTGATTGTATTAATTGCTTGCATTTTTCATACATTAATTCAATATCATCTGA
>JAHRAP010000078.1 GCA_020027255.1 Nitrosopumilaceae archaeon
TATTTTTAACAGCGCACTTCCAATTATTACAGCATCTACGTCTTTATCAAATTGCATTATATCTTTTGATGTTGAAATTCCAAATCCTATAGCTAGAGGAATTTTATTATTAGCGATAGATTTTATATTTTTAATTTGGTTTTTTAACTCATGATTAATAGTTATTCGTGTGCCTGTTGTACCATATGTAGATACCAAATATAAAAAACCAGTACATTTTTGACATATTTTTGTGATTCTGTTGATTGGTGTATTTGGAGCTACTAAAAATATTGTTTCTATATTATGGCATTTTGCTATATTTGTGTATGCTGTCGCTTCTTCTATTGGCAAATCTGGAATTATTAATCCATCCACTCCATTACGTTTTGCATCTGATATAAATTTGTTATATCCATATTGATATATTATATTTGCATATGTCATTACCATTAATGGTATGTTTGTCTCATTTCTGATATTTTTAATTAGTGTTAATAGCTTTTTCACATTCATTTTTTGATTTATTGATATTTTGCTAGCGTTTTGAATTATTTGGCCGTCTGCTAAAGGATCAGAAAACGGAAACCCTATTTCTAACATGTCCGCACCATTATTGATTATTGATCTAATAATCGACATACAATATTCATCATTTGGATATCCTGACATTATATATGGTATTAATGCCTTCTCGTTTTTTTGTTTTAGATTATAAAAACTATTTGTTATTCTTGACATTGTTTAGTTTTGTTTTAATTATTTCTATATCTTTATCCCCTCTTCCTGATATTGTTATTACTATGGATTCAGATTTTTTCATGTTGCCAGCTATTTTAATTGCATATGCAATAGCATGAGCAGATTCTAGTGCTGGCATTATGCCTTCAGTTTTACTTAATAATAGAAATGCATTGAATGCTTCAGTATCACTCACTGTTTTATATTTTGCAAATTTCTTATTCATTAAATATGCATGTTCTGGGCCTACTCCTGGATAATCTAAACCCGCGGAAATACTATGTGTGTCTTTAATTTGTCCATCTTTATTTTGCAAAACATAGGTCATCATTCCATGTAATATTCCTTGTGAACCCATAGTTAAAGTCGCTGCATGATTATCTGTATCTAATCCACATCCTCCAGCTTCCACTCCTATTAATTCAGTATTTGTATCTAATAATGGATGAAAAGTACCTATTGCATTAGATCCTCCGCCTACGCATGCAATAGCAATATCTGGATATTTTTTATTTTTTTTATACATCTGTGATCTTATTTCTTTACCTATCACCGATTGAAAATCACGCACCATGGTAGGATACGGGTGAGGTCCTACTGCTGATCCTATTAAATAATATGTATTTTTCACATTTTTAATCCAATCTCGAATAGCCTCATTGATAGCATCTTTTAGAGTTTTAGAACCAGAATTAACTAAATGCACTTCTGACCCAAGCAATTTCATTTTTAATAAATTAATTTTTTGTCTAATTCCGTCATTGTGGCCCATATATATTTCAGATTTTAATGCAAGTATGGAACATGCCATAGATGTTGCTACTCCATGTTGCCCTGCACCTGTTTCGGCTATGATGCGAGTTTTATTCATTTTTTTGGCAAGAAGCGCTTGACCTAATGTATTATTAATTTTGTGAGCTCCTCCATGCAATAAATCTTCTCGTTTTAAATAAATTTTTGCACCTCCAATTTTTGTAGTGAGATTTTTTGCGTAGTATATTGGTGTAGGTCTACCAGCATATTCTATTAACAATTTATTTAATTCTTTTTGAAAATTTTTATCGTCACGTATCTGAAAATATTTGTCTTCTAGATCATTTATTACTGGCATCAATGTTTCAGGAATGTATTTTCCACCAAATTTGCCAAACATACCATTTTTTTTTTTCATAACGAGTTAACCAATTTTTTAACATGTTGTTGTATATTTTGATTTTTCATTATGCTCGTTCCTATTAAAAATAATTTTACTCCGCAACCATATAAAAATTTGATATTATTATTATTGATGCCACTCTCAGATATTATTATTTTTGAGTTTGAATAGTTTTTTAATAATGTTTTTGTTGTATTGATATCTACATCTAAAGTATTTAGGTTTCTGTTATTTATTCCAATAATGTCTGAGTTGGTTTTTAATGAGCTTACAAACTCATTTTTTGTATGTGTTTCTAAAATTACTTTAATTCCAAGCTTATGGCTATATTCAATCATTTCTTCTAAATCTCGGACATATTTTAAGTCAAACAAAGACTTTATTAATAAAATATAGTCTGCGCCAATTTTGTTAGCTGCTTCAATTTGAATTTTATCTATTATTATATCTTTCATCAACATTGGAACATCAAATTTTTTTCGTATTGACATAAAAATTTGTGGTGATCCATTGAACATGTATGGTTGAGTTAATACAGATAATCCTATCGCGCCTCCACTTATCATATCGTTTGCTAATTTGACAGGATCTGATTTTTTTATTATTTCCCCTTCTGAAGGGGACGAAAATTTCACTTCGCTTATTATTGAAGCGTGTTTGTTATTTTTAATTATTTTTTGAATGCTCTGTGTAGATTTTTGCAATTTATTTGAAATTTCATATGTGTTTAATTCAATTGCACGTAATGAATTACCAACTAATTTATCAAGAATAGTCATATTTTATATTCTTCTATTTTTTCTAATTTTGTGATATCTCCATATTCGCTGATAAATTTTTTGAATAGGTAATAAGGTTTTTTATCATATAATGCATTTAATGACATGTATAATCCTTCATGAAAATCATTTGTTATATCTGCAATTATTAAACCTGCGGCTGCATTAATGGCAGTTATTTCAATTAATGATCTGTTGGCACTATTATTTAATACTGATACGAACGAAGTTAACGCATCTAATTTTGTTGAAATCTGTATGTCTGATAATTTGATTTTAGTTAAACCGAATTCTTGTGGATCTACAAAATACGATTTGATTTTTGCATTTTTTAATATACATACATGACTTTTGGTAGTTGTAGAAATTTCATCTAATCCATCCATGGATCTCACTGTCATTATATTTGCGCTTCCATTTTTCTGCAAAATTTTTGGTAATCTTTCTATTAGATCATCATTATAAACACCTATCAATTGATTTTTGACGTTAGCTGGATTGGAAATAGGTCCTACTATGTTGAATATTGTGGGTGTTTTTACAATTTTCCTAGCGTTACGAACATTTTTGAGTCTTGGATGAAAATGTTGCGCAAACATGAAACAAATATTATACTTATTTAATATTTTTATAATTTGGTTTGGAGATTTATTTAAATCATATCCAAAATATTCAA
>JAHRAP010000080.1 GCA_020027255.1 Nitrosopumilaceae archaeon
TGAATTAAAATCTACATTTTTATTATTTTTAATTAATTTTAATTGATTGCAATATAATAAATATAAAGATTCAAAAGGTTTCAAAAAAAAAAAAATTTCTGTCGGTATCACCGTATCCTTTATGTTTTAATGTAGATATCATGTCTCCGTTAACGATAATAGTTACATTTTTAATTAATTTACCTTCTATTTTAATTTCTGGCCCGAGTGACAACAGTTGAAAATAGTTTAAGCATTAAATATATGTTAAAATTATACCAATGTAATGCATGGTGCTAATTATAGCCGTGGTAATGGTCAACCATACACACGACGAGAATACATAAAAGGTAAACCACAAATTAAAATAGCAAAATTTCAAGGTGGTAAATTTGATAATAACTACGATTATTGTGTTCAATTGCTATCCAAAGAGAAAATTCAGATCAGACATACAGCAATGGAAGCAGCTAGATTAACTGCGAATAAAGCAATCGAAAAAATAGTTGGTGAAACAGGCTATGCTTCAAAATTACGTATTTTCCCACATGTGTTATTACGAGAAAACAAAATGATTGCTGCAGCAGGAGCAGATAGACTTCAAGAGGGAATGAGAAGATCTTTTGGCAAAGCTGTAGATTTGGCAGCTCGCGTTAGTACAGGTCAATGCATAATAGAAATGCTCATAAGCAAAGATCATCTTACAAATGCGAAAAAAGCTATGAAAAACGCATCTATAAAATTACCAGGAATAACATCAATTAAAACGATTAAACTTAAGTAACACAAACATGGGGCACATTAACAATTATTAACATTAGGTTTCATGCATGATGTCTAAGTATATAATATATTATTAAACACGTTAGTTTAGTTCAAATAAATCAATAAAAAAGTATTTGGTGTTACAAATATATAAAAAATTACATATTATATCTAGTACTAGAAATATGAAGCAGTTGTAGTACAGTTTGGTTAATATTCGAGCTTGCCAAGTTCGTGACCCGGGTTCAAATCCCGGCAACTGCATTGTATTGAGATAAAATATCTAATGATCATATTTATTTATCATTCTGTAATTTGGCTATGATTTTATCTCCAAGATGAAACAAAAATGGAGAAATAAATGCAGTTATAATACATATGATCCCAACCAAAGGAAATAGAAAAGAACTGATAACTCCTAAGTCAACTCCAACCTTCACTATTACAATAGAAAATTCCCCCCTAGGCGCAGCTAAAACAAATGCAGATCGCAATGCATCAGGAGTATTTTGTTTGAATATGAAATTACCTAATAGATTACTACTAAACTTCATTATAACAGTAATAGATATTAATATGATTGCAACAAGAATATAATTCTGTATTTGTCCTATATCCATTAATGCCCCTACAGAAACGAAGAAAATTGCTACAAACATATCTTTAATTGGTCCAGATATTATTTTAGAAACTTCAGACGATTTTGATTCTGCGATCAAGACTCCTGCTAAAAACGCGCCTATAGCAACAGAGAGGCCAACAATATTTGCAAATAATGCATAACCAAAACATACACCCAATACACTCAATAACAGAATTTCTTTGTTTTCAGCTCTAGCTACTTTGTCTATAAGCGGAGGAACTATTTTAGTTCCTATTGTAAATGTACCTATTATCAGTCCTGTTGCAACTAATGATATTACCAAGACGCTTTCTATAGAAATTGATCCTACTAATGCTATTGATTCCAATGATGCTATAAGTATAACAGCTACAACATCTTCTACGATAAGTATTCCTAATACTAATACTGATGATTCTTTTTTAATTCTACCAGAATCAACTAATATTTTTAAAATTATTGCAGTACTACTTACAGATAAAGCGGCAGCAATGAAAAGTGAATCCATAAAATTAAACCCAATGGCATTAGAAAGATAGAATATAACACCTAGAGTAGAAAACAAACCAATACTACCTATACCTATAGCTACTTTACCTATGGATCTTATTTTGGCATATGGAAATTCAATACCAATAACAAACAATAATAAAATTACACCAATTTCCGCAAAGAGATTCAATGCAGATATATCAGATAATATACCTATACCTTCAATATCATCAAACATGGATTTACTGTCTGGTAGAAACCATGTCCATAATGGAGATAATGGACCGATCAACATACCAACAAACAGATATCCTACAATCAATGGCTGTTTAATTTTAAAAAATGCTAGAGTTACTATGGCAGCTAGAATCATAATAATTGCTAAATCTGTAACAAATGAAGTATGCGGAAGCTCAAATGGGTTTAATTGTTCTAGAAAATTCAAAAATTTATCAGTGAATGAGTTTTGAAGAATACCAAACCCAGATAACATAAAAAAATGTATCACAGAAATAATGTATTACAATAACTTTAAAAATAATTCTCAATTTATAATTACATTA
>JAHRAP010000100.1 GCA_020027255.1 Nitrosopumilaceae archaeon
AAATTAATAAATATTCAAATATAGTTATATTTGTACTATTAAATTAATAAATATTAATAATGTGATCGATATATAAATGATAAATTATATGTTCATCAACATGTACGAATTCAAAATATGATCTAGCTAAATTACTGTTTTAGTTATTTGTTTATATATTCGGACATATCGATTTTGGATTTTATTAATTAATTGTATTGGTAATTTTGGTACTTTGGGTGGGATTAAATGCTGTTTTGCTAGATCAAATTTTTGTTTATAATTATGCAAAATTAACCAATCACGAAGGATCTGTTTATCAAATGACTCTTGAATATTTCCAACATTATAAGATTTTTTGGACCATAATCTACATTCGTCTGGACCTATAGAATCGGCTAAAATAATCTGATCATCAAACAAACCAAATTCTAATTTTAGATCTGCCAGTATAAAACCTACAGAATCTATTATTTGAGACATTTGCATATATATTTGGATTGATGCTTGTGACAACTCATCAAATATTGAAGAAGTTATATCTATATTGTTTTTCACTATATTTGTTTTACTAACAGGTTCATCAGTATGTGATTTAGTAGTGGGATCAAAAATAGGCGTATTTAATTTTGAAGCTAATTTTAAATTATTTTGATCTATCTTAATTAGTTTATTTTCATATCGTGATACTATACTTCCATAAAAATAACCACGTACGACACATTCTATTGGCAACATTTTTAGTTTTTTAACAATAATTTCATTGTCTGATTTTACACGAATAAGATGATTTGGATAGTTTATTTTATCAAACCAAAATTTAGAAAACTTGCACAGTATTTTTCCTTTTTGTGGTATTAAATCATTAAATTGAATATCGAAAGCTGAGATTCTATCACTAAATCTAAAAAGTAATTCGTTATTTCCAATATCATATATATCCTTAACTTTACCAGATCCTAAAAACTTCAATTTTATAATAATAACCTCATCACGAACCCATCATTCCAGGCATTTTAGGCGGAGTGCGATATGATTTTTTGATGTATATACCTTCATCAGTTGTAACTATGACGAATGACATATCATTAGAAATTGGCGGCGATACTAGTATTTTTTGTCCAGGCAGCATAGTACCTAATTTTTCCATGTCATCATCATTGAAATATATTTTGACATTAGTTAATGGTTTATTACCAGTATTTTGAATGGATATTCTTGACATAATAAATAGATCTTGTGGATCTTTAAATGGATCAACAAATATATCATATTCGTTAGAAGCTATAGAGGTAGGAAAAGCAAACAATAATACTGCAATTATTGCGGTTGTTACAATCACACTACTTACAATTAGCAGTCTATAAAGTACCAATTATTTTACGATCTTATCATTATTTATAAGTAATTATATTAAATAGTTATTATTGGGCGTGACGAAACATACCTTGTGGAATTTAGTTTCGAAAACGGTTTGTCGCAAGTTTGATTTTTTATCGTATTTAACAATTGTTCTGCAGATCCTGAAACTATAGTATTTGATTGTCGCTCACGAATACTAAAATTATTAGATTTGATTTCTTTATCACCTATTATTAAGACATACGGAATCCATTCTGTTTCAGCTAAATGTATTTTTTTACTAGTGCTATAATGACGATCGTCAATATCTACACGAATTTTATTTTTTGTTAGTTGTTCAGCCAAATTATCGCAATAATCAATAAATTTTTTGTTAATTGGGATTAATCTTATTTGAACAGGAGACAACCAGATTGGTAAAGATGGCTTTATGTTTTGAGATATTTTCTTTGCAGAGTTTTCTAAAATTGCATAAATTACTCTTTCAATAGCTCCACTCGGAGAATTATGTAATATAATAGGATGTTCAGAATTATTTTTTTCATTTATAAAATTAATATTAAATTTAGAACCATTTTCAATATCTATTTGATCAGTGGATAATGCAGAAGCGTTATTTAGATTATCAATATAATTAAATTCCCATTTTAACACAAAATAAAAAAACTTGTCTTGCCAAATTTCTATTAATACAGGCCTATTCATTTTTGTTGTTAAATATCGTATTAATTCTTTATTATTATTAAAGAAATCTTCAGTAGTTCTAATAACCATCTCGTAATCAGAATCATCAATGCTTAATCCTTTAACTATTTTTTTAGATAGTTGAAATCTTCGTTTTAATTCATCTATTGCTTGATCCATATCTTTGCAAAATGCGTGACAATCTGGCATTGTGAATGCTCTTAGTCTTTTTAATCCTACTAATTCTCCAGATTGTTCACGTCTAAAGCTATATCGAGTTAATTCATATAGTTTAAGTGGCAATGTTTTATATGATAAATTAAAATTATTCATCATTAAAAATTGCCCAAAACATGCAGCAAATCTTAGTATTAACTGTTTATTTTCAGAAGTAATATTATATTGCCTAGCTGGAAATCTGTTAAAATAGTGTGACAAGCTTGGATGATGAGAATCATACATTATTGGTGTTTCAACTTCAATACCACCATAATCAGCTATTTCATCTGTAACATATTTTTCGATAAGTGATTTTATTAATTTTCCGTTAGGAAAGAATTTCATGTTGCCAGAATCAGATGCAGATTCATAATCTGCAATTGCAAGTTTCTTCATGAGTTTAATATGAGGAGGTTGGGTTTTGGTAGCATGCTTGTTAGAAATTTCATAATTATAAAGAATTTCAAGGTTTTTATGTTCTTGAAAATTAAAATCCTGAATCTTATGTAATTTTCCATTGGTTGTCATAATAAACCAAGTAGATGTTATTTTTGATTCGTTGTTTAATGCTTTTGATATATCATCATGATGTTTAAATGATTTCTTGTTTTCGATTATCAAATGTTCGGCCAAAGGATGATTTTTAATTTCCAATTTATATGATTTGGTCCAACCAAAAGGCGCTCTATATATTTCAAATTTTTGTAATAGCGATTCTAATTTTATTATAATACATAATGCGATTTCTGGAGAAGTTAATTCTGAACTTAAATGAGAATAAGGGTATAAGAGTAATTTTTTACAACCAAGTGTTTGCATCGATTGTTCTAATTCTATTGAAACATTTTTAGCTATTTTTTCATCATCGCCTTTTTCAACACTTATAAATGCAACTATAATATTATCAAATTTAGTTTTAATTGATATTATTTCTTCAGCGTTTAAAATTTCTTTTTTGATAGGCGTGTATTGAATTTTATCACAATGCAATTGCAATATTCTCATATAATTATTTATCTTAAAATCATATTTAATACTATATTTAAAATAACAAATCATAAATATCATTATTATAAAAAACTCTGAATATGAATAACCATGATTTTGGTGGAAAAGATATTCCGCATATTAAACTCGAGCCAGATACAACCATAGAAGAACTAATTAATATTTACTCCAACAGTGGGTTTAATGGTAGAAAACTAGGAGAAGCAGCTAAATTATATGCAAAGATGATCGATGATAACGCAACTATTTGTTTAACAATTTCTGGTGCGATGACTCCAGTAGGATTTGGAGGCATATTCAAATCACTAATAGAAAGAGGTTTTGTAGATTGGATAGTTACAACTGGTTCTAATGTGTATCACGAAGATCATTTTGCGTGGGGGTTACCTGTGAAACAAGGTCATCATGAAGTAGACGATATGATACTGTATGAAAAAAATATAGTTCGTATCCGTGATGTTTTTGTTAAATTTTATGAGACTTTAGAAGCTCAAGATCAAATTATTCAAAAGATATTTGCAGATAGTTTAGAGAAACCATTCACCACAGCTGAATTTTGTAATAAGTTAGGTAAAATTACTAAATATAAATCCAAGTATCCACACAGAAGCTTTATTTCAACTGCATATGAATATGATGTTCCTGTGTATATATCCACACTTAAAGATTCATCATTAGCTTTAAACTTAGCGATACAAAGAATACATAACAAACAATACAACTTAGATTTTGTGAGAGAAATTATTGAGCAAGGCGCCATATTATATAATTCTAAGAAATCAGGAATTGTAGAAATAGGCGGAGGAGTTCCAAAAAATACTGCTCAACAAACAGGACCGCTATTAGATCAAATTTTACGTAAAAATACAGGTGGACAGAACTATATAATACAAATAACAGATGCACATCCAGATACTGGAGGATTATCTGGAGCGACATTACAAGAAGGTAAAAGTTGGGGGAAAGTCCATAATGCACATAAAGATATGATTACAGTATATGCTGATGCCACTATAGCATTTCCTATCATTGCATTATATGTCATCAATAACAAAAAACAAAGGAAGCCAAAGAAAATTTACAAAAAATTGGATGCATATTACAATAAACTAAAAAATGATTTTTTAAAATCAATTTAAGATATTATTTTAAATTATGAAACAATCATAAATCTATGAATGTCAAAATATATGAAACTTTGTTAAAATTAGAACAGCAGTCACAATTAGAAAAAAAAAACCAAACGAACATTCCAACAAACAAAAAAATGTTATCCATAACTTATGAAACTGGAAAATTTTTAAACTTATTAATAAAGTATATTCAAGCCAAATATATATTAGAAATTGGTACATCTGTGGGATATTCAACATTATGGTTTGCGGACGCAGTCATTCATAATGACAGCAAAAATTGTAAAATTATAACAATTGAAAATGATTCATATAAAATACAAAAAGCAAAAAATAATTTTTCGAATGCAAATGTTTTAGATAAAATTGAAATTAATCGTGGCAACGCACTACATGTTCTTCAACAGATGACAAATACATACAAAAAAACAAATCATAAATTTGATTTTGTATTCATAGATGCCGACAAAAATAATATTAAACAATATT
>JAHRAP010000102.1 GCA_020027255.1 Nitrosopumilaceae archaeon
TCTTTTTGTATGTGTTTTTGATTCTAACAAACGTTATAATGTATATGATTCACGTTATATATTCCAAACACTAAATATCCAAAATATCGCACTTATTATATGAATACAACTTCAGTTTCTAAATTAATACTAAATTTTGATGTTAGTGACAAAACATTTGAATTACAATTAAAAAAACATCTCGCGCCTTCAATAGTTAATTCGATCCAGAAAATACTACCTATGCAGAACAATGTGCGTGTCATGTCGAAATTTACTTTGTACATTGTATTAAAAATTAACGAAGGTATGACAAAAACCATAACCAATTTCAAAAAATGTGACATTGCATATAACTCATTAAACGACACCATGCATATATTTATGATTGATGCTAATATGAGTCAAAAGATGACACTAATAGGCAAAATCACATCTAATTGTGAAAGAATTTCTGAAATTAAAGATCTGGATAAATTTAAGCTTTATTGTTGAAGTGTGTAAACATAATGACCGCTGTGCCCTCCTATTTTCTTTATTAGTTTTTTAGTTAACATTTTCTGTAAAAATTGATTTGCTGTCGATAATTTAACATTAGTTTGTTTAGATAACTCATATGTGGTGATAAAATTAGATTTTTTGATTATATTAATAGCTTTTTCTTCATTGATAGATATCCGTATTGCGTATTGTTTATCTTTGGATCCATTTGTAATTGACCCAGTTATTTGAGTATTATGTGGATTTTTTTGTTTATTCATTAACCACTACAATATATTGAATATGTACTAATAAATTTTTTCAAATATATATTATACATTAATTAATAGTTAGTATGGGTATTATTGCAAAAGGCATCATTTGTAATGTGGATGGATGTAAAAATGAAGGAGTTAGATCATTAAATACAAGCAAATTAGATAAATCTGACTTAATAATAACTTCTTCCAAAAAACAAGTTGCATTATGTAAAATACATTATAAAGAATGGAAAAAAAACACTAAAAAAGCAAGACTGTTGGAATTATCTAGATATGATAAACATTGAATATTCCAAAATTTGTTTTTTTAATTAATTTTTGTAATATTATTATGCTATAAACATAACGCAATCATAACATTATAAGTATGGTGCGTTGTTTACTAATTTTTTATAAATCACGGATGACATCAAAATATCATATATTAAAATTAACTCATTATTTTATATTTTATTTATTGTTGAATTTATCATGTGACTATCTTGTCTATGAGGTTATTACTATGTGCTTTCTTAAGTTCCATAGCTATGCGTCTGCCTACCCCAAAAGTTTCACCGTATTGGTATTTCGTATATGGGCTAGTAGTAGAAATAATAGGACTTCCTGGAACCCTTAATGACACATCATACACAAATATCTCTAGATCTTTAGTTATCACACTTTGCAATGAAAATGGGCCTATTATTCCCGGCGGATATTCTTTTTTAACTGCATCTACGAATTTGTCACCCATTAAAATAACTTTTTCTAATAAAGATTCACGTATAGTTGCTGGTGTGTGACCCACTTCAATATTTTGTAAATCTATGTCCATAGATATTTGTTGTTTTGCAGGAAATGTATTGTAATCAAACAAATTTGTTTGTAGTCTTCTTTCAATTCCTATAAAATCTACATTTTTTGAAATTGGAGTGTGAAAATAATTAAAATTCATGTATGTTCCAATTGCTATTTCTTCAATATACGAATCATCTAAATCATTTTTTGCAATAACATTGTTTGTTATTTTATCAGACGATTGTTTTTTATAATCTTCGTATGAATTTACCATAAAAAAGGCTCGTTCTAACTTACGTTTCTTTTCTTGCACTTTCACTATTGATGGCTTTTGTATTTGTTTAGGGTCTTTAAACATTTTAGGACGTTTGATGCCAGCTTTATCTAATAGATAATATTGATTCTTGGTGCCAGATCTCTCTTCAGCTTTAAATAACATCCTATTCCCAAAAATGGGAATATCCAAATTATTTTCAATATTTTTATAACCTAAATATGCTGTTAATGCTCTATGTGGCACTAGTATTGCATTCATTTTTAATAATTTTTTTTGTATTTCTGATGTCAACATCATCTCAAATTTATCTACTATAATTATTTCATCTATAATCCTTTGAAATCTTCTATATGTTTCTTCTCTTCCTTTTTTACAAATAACAATAGTTTTTAATTTTTCATCTTTCGCACCATCCATGACCTCTAATGCTGAATGGCTTCCTAACACACATATCTTGAAATCATCGTATGAATTTGCCGTCAGTTTAATTT
>JAHRAP010000099.1 GCA_020027255.1 Nitrosopumilaceae archaeon
TTGGAGTAAGTCAAATTATTGTAGCTATTAATAAAATGGATGATAGTAATTATTCTGAACATGCGTTTAAAACTGCTAAAGAAAAAGGTGAGAAACTAGTAAAATCAGTTGGTTATAAAATAGAAAATGTTCCTTTCGTACCTGTTTCTGGTTGGAAAGGTGATAACCTTGTTAAAAAATCAGATAATATGAAATGGTGGACTGGTAAAACATTACTTGAGACATTTGATGATTTTAAAGTACCTGAAAAACCGATAGGCAAACCATTGAGACTCCCAATCCAAGATGTTTATTCTATAACTGGTGTTGGTACAGTCCCTGTTGGACGAATAGAAACAGGCCAAATGAAAGCCGGTGATAAAATAATCATAATGCCGTCTGGATCCACTGGAGAGATTAAATCTATCGAGACACACCATACTCAAATGGAGTCAGCTGAGGCTGGAGATAATATAGGTTTCAACTTACGTGGTGTTGATAAGAAAGACATAAAACGTGGAGATGTTATAGGTTCTCCAGATTCTCCACCAAAAGTAGCTAAAGAATTTAAATCACAAATAATTGTAATTCATCATCCCACTGCATTAGCTCCTGGATACACTCCTGTGTTACATGCACACACAGTACAAGTCGCAGCTACTCTTGTTGCATTTGAAGCTAAAATCAATCCTGCTACAGGAGCTGTTGAAGAAAACAACCCAAAATTCCTTAAAGTTGGTGATTCTGCAATAGTTAGAATCAAACCAGTTAGACCTATTCCAATAGAATCGTTTAAGGAATTTCCAGAACTTGGTAGATTTGCACTTAGAGATATGGGTTCAACAATAGCTGCAGGTGTAGTTAAAGAAATCACAGAATAAATATATTGATGATCGTGATTATTAATGACACAATCTGCACGTATTAAATTAACTAGTACTAATTTATCTAAGCTGATAGATGTTTGTACTGAAATACTAGGTATTGGCAAAAAATCAGATATCAAAGTTAAAGGCCCTACTCCTTTACCGATAAAGAAATTACATGTAGCTACTAGAAAATCTCCATGTGGCAGTGGTACTGAAACATATGAGAGATGGGAAATGAGAATGCATAGAAGAGTCATAGACATAAATGCAGATGATAAAGCAATAAGACAACTTATGAGATTAAAAATACCAGACGATGTTTATATCGAATTGTCATTAACATGAAATATTTTTACTTGTTTATGTAGATATACATAAATGGTGGAATTACTATAAATTTTTATGTCAGATAATGATGATATTGCATCTAAATACGATGTTATGTATAGTTGTTTGAGATGTGGTACTGAAGTTACTAATACTGAATTAAACAGGTTGCCTGAAATTAAATGTATTTGTGGTTTCAGAGTATTTCTAAAAATGAGATCTAATATAGTGAAAAGTATAAACGCCATATGATATTTTAACCATGTTTTAATTTTATGTTGTTCCAACATAGTTTGCATAACTGTCCTTGTATTTTCCATTTTGCCTTAGGATTGTATCTGATGAACCCTAATTTTTTATCGCAAACACCACAAAAATTTTTTTGGTGTTGAAAATCATTTTCTTTCTTAGCAAAACAGTTTTCGCATAATGCTCCTTCTATGTTCCACTCCCATCTAGGCTCCCACATGTCTGATATAACTTGTTGTTTTTGACAACACACACAATTTTTTAGATTATTATCATCATATTGAATTTTTAATTTATTCAAATAACAATTATTACATAAATAACCAGTAATACTCCAATTTTTTTTGGGTTTATATTTATGTTGCAGTTGTTTATTACAAATTGCACAAAAAACTAAGCTTTTTTTAAAAAACATATGCTACATTGTGTCAATTAATCATGCAACACTGTTCTTATAATTTTTTCTAAAGCTTGACTTGTATTGATCATGCCATTTTCTCTGCCTATACATTCAATTAACTTGTAACATGTTGGATCGAAACAAACCGGAATTTTATGTTTATCCATATATGGTTTATTTTAATTTCATTAATAATCTTTTGTACCATTTTGATAGTATATAGTAAATAAATAATTCTGTATTCTTAAACTACATTACATTAGTCACGTTTGAAAAAATATTCATATGGACATTAAACTAATTCATATAATAGTTTGTCCGGCTTATACGTATCGCCATATTTTTTATACATTTCGTTTAATATATTTATTATATTCTGTAATCCATATTTTCTTGCTGTTTCGAATATTGGTATTTTAATACCTAATCCTAACTTTGCTGCTTTTTCTATTTCGTCAATATCGCTAACATTATTAGATATTAACCACGCTACATTATTTATTATATTTGCTATGATCTGTATCGCGTCGCATTTCTCTGCCAATTCTTCAGCAAGATTTATTCTAGTATATTTCTCATGATCATATTGGTAAAACCCCTTTCCAGTTTTTCGTCCTAGCTTATTTTGTTGAAATAAATCTTCGATCTGATGATTTTTATTAATTATATTTTTGTCCCTAGATTGCATTTCTACTGTTGCTTTATGTATTACATCTAACCCTGTAAAATCAGCCAATTCGAATATTCCCATTGGAAAACCAAATTTGAATTTGACTGCAGAATCAATTTCTAACAAACTATTTTTATGTCTTTCTTTAACGTGGCAAGCCTCATGTATCATTGGAATGAATAATCTATTCACTATGAAACCTGGGACGTCTTTTCTACATACTATTGGATCTTTATTTAATGAATGCACAAAATTTTTCACAGTTTCAACGATAGCGACATCGATTTTTTGTCCAGGTATTATTTCTACCAGTTTCATAAGTTGTGGTGGGTTGAAAAAATGAATTCCAATTACTTTATCTGGTCTCTTAGTGATCTCTGAAATTTCTGTAATAGGTAATGTGCTTGTATTTGAAGCAAATATAACATTAACGCCAGCAGTTTTTTCTAATTCTGTGTATACTATTTTTTTTAATGTCATTATTTCTGGTACTGCTTCTATTATTAAATCACATTTTTTCGTGGCGTCGACCAAATTTATTGTAGGTTTTATTCTATTATAGATCTCTTCACATTTTTGTCTTGTTAATTTATTTTTCGATACTAATTTGTCAAGACTCCATTTTATATTATTCATAGCTTTGTCCAGTAGTTTTTGATCAATATCGCGTAAAATTACGTTGTATCCTGACATAGATACAATTTGTGCTATCCCGTGACCCATTATACCAGACCCCAACACAGTGACATTTTTTATCGTCATATTTTTTACCACTATTATAATACATAACAAATTATATTTGTAAATGTATCGTATTGTTGTATGATAGTTACTAGAACTATATCATATATTCAAATTTTTCGTTGAATGTAAATTATTAACACCTAAGTTCCATCCACAAATCTTGTTGTTGCCTCAATTAGATGTTTTACATCTTCGTTTGAATGTGCATATGAAAAAGCTCCCTGCTTGCCAGGCATGAAAAAGATTTCGTCGTTAGAAATTAATTTGAAATGGTAATTATATAGTAATTTTTTATCGCATCTAGATGCGTCTAATGCATTTGTTACATTTGAAACATTGTTTTGTAGAAAATGTATCATGAATAAAGATCCATCTCCCGTTATAACAGCTCTATTTCCAAATGTTTTGTTTAATAAATTACGTGTTTTATTGCCCAATGTATTTATCTTATTATATATTGAATGTTTAGTTTTTAGCATTGTTAATGTATGGTATCCAGAAACCATCGTCAATGGATTTGCAGAAAATGTTCCGCCTCCAATATACACTCGTTCTGATTTTTTATTAAATGCTATATTGGATTTATCCATTATTTCTTTTTTGCCACATATCACTCCAATTGGTAAACCGCCGCCAATGATCTTACCTAATAATACAATATCTGGTTTTAGATCTAATTCTGTGTATGTACATCCAAATCTAAATCTAAACCCAGTCACTATTTCATCCAAAATAAAAATGGAGTTATTATGATGACTAAACTCTTGTAAACCTTGCAAATATTCTTTAGTTGCTGGTATGCATCCGCCTCCACCTAAAATCGGTTCTACGATAATTCCTGCCAGATCTTCTTTTACTGTTTTTAAAATATCTAAAGATTTTTCTAAATTATTCAACGGTAATGATATTATATATTTCTCATTAACCAAACCATTACTTTCAGATTCTGAAAACGGCCAATTTATTGCTTTGAGTAAATCTGTAGTATAACCATGCCAACCGCCATCTATTTTTGCAATTGTTTTTTTGCCAGTAACTGCTCTAGCTAATCTTATTGCATACATAGCGGCTTCTGTACCTGTAGTTACATATCTGATCTTTTCTGCTATCGGAACTGCTTTTGTAATTATGTCTGAAAGTTTGATCGTCTGCTCATTTACTGTTCCATACATCCAGCCATGCGAAGCTTGCTCGATTATATGTTTAGTTATTGTGCTATTGGCATGGCCTAAAATTAGACTCCAATGCCCCAGCCAAAAGTCAATATATTTATTTTGATCTACATCTACAATATATTTTCCGATGGCATATTTTGTAACAAATGGATATGGTTTAAAGTATCTAATATTATGACTAACTCCATTCACATGTTGTTTTAAAGATTCATTAAACAATTTATATGAATTTTGTGTTTTTTTTTTATAGATACTAATATCCCTGCTCATATATTGAATTACATTATGTGATATTATATAAAACTAAAACAAGTATATTTATAGGACTATGTGGATGATTAAAGTTATACGTAACTCAGCGGCGCTTGTAATGAATTATGGTATTGTACCAATACATGATTTATAGGCCTCCAGTTGCGCATACAATATGAGGATTTAATCATCTGGTTAAATCTGAAATGTGAAGAATAATGTATTTGTACAATTTCGATAATCATCATAAAATAATTGAATCCGGTTGATCCTACCGGACCTGACTGCTATTGGATTGATACTAAGCCATGCGAGTCATTGTAGCAATACAAGGCATACTGCTCAGTAACACGTAGTTAATCTACCCTATGGACGAGAATAACCTCGGGAAACTGAGAATAATACTCGATAGATCATTATGCTTGGAATAGTTTATGATTTAAATGATTTCGCCATAGGATGAGACTGCGGCCTATCAGCTTGTTGGTGTGGTAATGGCTCACCAAGGCTATAACAGGTACGGGCTCTGAGAGGAGAAGCCCGGAGATGGGTACTGAGACACTGACCCAGGCCCTATGGGGCGCAGCAGGCGAGAAAACTTTGCAATGTGCGAAAGCACGACAAGGTTAGTCCAAGTGATTTCTGCTAAAGAAATCTTTTGTTAGTTTTAAAAGTACTGA
>JAHRAP010000034.1 GCA_020027255.1 Nitrosopumilaceae archaeon
ATACACTACTAAAATTTAACTCATTTTAACCAAAGCTTAATTTAGAAATTAGAACAGAATTAATTTGTTATGCATAAAATGTTATTATTTTTCGTTATAATTGTAATAATTTGTACAGTTTCATTTATACTCCAAATCTCTTTGGAATCTTTGTTCACGCCATCCCATTCAACAGATTCCATCAATCTAGAGTATATTAAATATGAATTAATGCATAATCAAAATAATACAATCACATCTATGCAGTCTGAAATATTAATAATTGAAGAAAATGGAATCATGCATTATAAAATGGTTTCACACAACAATATTCTAGAAAAAGAATCAGAATTACCTCACGATGAACTCCAAAAGTTAATATCAATAATTAAAGATACTGGTTTTTTGTCATTGGCTCAAGATTACTTATACTCAAATAACCCTGTTAACAATAATTTTAATAAGCATATGTTGAATATCTCATTTAACTCCAAACAGCACAAAATCTCCTGGAATACAAACGATGCAATTATTTCTCCTCCGATAATAAATGCTGTTGAATTAGAATTAAGTAGGATCATCTCTCAATTAATCAAATAAATATGCTGGAAGTAATATTCTTTATATGATCTCATTATGTGGAGATATTACAAATCCAAAAGGCGTCATTAAGCGTAAAATAAATCTAGGTGATGTTGTTTGCGGAACAACTACTTTGAAACGTGGTTTTGCACACATGTTGAAAAATGGTGTTATCATGGATGTCACTTCAGTTGAACAAGCTCATATTGCAGAAGATGCAGGTGCTGTGGCTGTCATGGTATTGGATAAACTTCCATCTGATGTTAGAAAAGCAGGTGGAGTAGCTCGCACTGCAAGTATAAAAATAATTAACGAAATTATGAATACTGTGACAATACCAGTAATGGCAAAATGTAGAATAGGTCATGTATATGAAGCTCATGTATTAGAAAAAACTAATGTTGATATGATTGACGAGTCTGAAGTATTGACTCCAGCAGATGAAAATCATCATATCTGGAAATGGAATTTCACTACTCCATTTGTTAATGGCTGTCGTTCATTATCAGAAGCTCTTCGAAGAATTGAAGAAGGAGCTTCTATGATTCGAACTAAAGGAGAACCAGGAACTGGTAATGTTGTAGAAGCTATTAGACATATTAACAAAGTTAACTATGATTTAGCCATATTGCAATCAATGAAAAATTCTGGTAACGAGCACATTCTTATCAATCTAGCTCGTGATTTTAGAGTGTCTTACTCCACATTAGAAAAGACAGCACACCTTGGTAGATTACCTGTAGTTAATTTTGCTGCAGGTGGAATTTCCACCCCAGCTGATGCAGCATATCTCATGTCTCTAGGATGCGATGGAATTTTCGTAGGATCAGGTATATTTAAGTCGTCAGATGCCAAAGAACGAGCATATGCAATAGTTCTTGCTACTACTTTTTGGAATGATCCTGATAAAGTGCAAGAAGCACAAAATCTAATTGACGAAAAAGAATCAATGATCGGACTAGACATCAAAGAATTAGAATTACAAATGCAAAAAAGAGGAAGTAATTAAATGGATCATATTAATATTGGCATATTATCTATACAGGGAGACGTTGAGGAAAATATATTGGCAACACGATATTGTTTTAAAAAATTAAGCTGTGTTGGCGTTGTAAACGAAATTAATAACGATACACAAATATCAAAGCTAGATGGATTGATAATTCCTGGAGGTGAAAGTACTACCATTGCAAAATTATCTACTGTTTATCAATTGCTAAAAAAACTGCAAAACAAAATAAATTGTGGAATGCCCGTGTTTGGTATTTGTGCTGGATTGATACTTTTGTCAAAACATATTAATGACAAAAAAATTGGTCAAACCAACCAAATACACATGGATCTGCTAGATGTTGAAGTAGAACGGAATCATTTTGGTAGACAACAAAATTCATTTGAATCTGATATCGAAATCATGTTGCACAAAATGATCAAGACTAAAGGTATTTTTATTAGATCTCCTAGCATCACCAAAATTGGAACCAATGTACAAATTTTATCAAAATTATATGACAACATTATTGCAGTCCGCCAAAATAATATAATCGCAACATCTTTTCATCCAGAATTGACGCGCGATATAGTATTATATGAATATTTCATCTCCATGGCACAAAAATATCATGCCAACACCCAAATCTAATTCGCCTTTAAAATTATTTTTCCAAAATGCTGGCCGCTTTCCAATTTTCTATGTGCTAGTCTCGCATCTTGCAAATTAATGATAGAATCAATAATCGGTGTTATTTTTTTTAACTTCATAAATTTATGTAATTCAACTAATTGAGATTTATAGCCCATGTAAATCCCAAATATGTTGATTCGCTTGTTATATATATCTGATATATTTACTTTGGTGTGATTTCCAGTTGTAACTCCACAAGTAGCCATTTTGCCACCGACTTTTAGCATATTAATGCTAGTTGGCCATGTTTTTGTGCCTACGTGATCTATAACGTGATCTACTCCTTTACTAGTATTTTTCCTAATTAATTTTAAAACGTTGTTCTTTTTTCTATTTATTACTACATTGGCCCCTATTTTTTTCATCAATTCGATCTTGTTGTCTTCTGAAACAGTTGTAGTTACATTGCATCCTTTAGACTTGGCTAATAAAATAGACGCAGTGCCAATTCCGCTATTGCCTCCCCACACAAAAACTTCATCTCCAACTTTGCAATCTAATGTTTGTAAAATATTCCATACTGTTAGATATGACACATTCAGAGCACATGATTCAATTGTCGATAACCATTGTGGTTTTTTCACTATACATTGTTTTGGAACTCTTACAAATTCTGCATATCCACCATTATAATCACTGCACCCGCTTATCATGTTTAACCGATTTATGGAATTAACATCATTTATTACAGGATATACAACAACTTCATCTCCTAGACTAAAACCTTCTATATCATTTTCCAAATTGCCGCATATATCACTCCCTAATATATGTGGGAATTTTATTTTTTGCAAGCATAATCCATTTCGTACTCTTAGGTCCAAATGATTTAATGCACAGTATCTAACTTTTATAATAACATGATCTGACATATTTTTAGGTTTTTTAATATTTGTATATGATAATACCTTGCTATCTCCATGCTTTTTAATAATTACAGCTCTCAATTATTATTACGTTTTTGTTTTATACGATGCATAGCTAACAAATCATTTTTAAAAATATCTAATTCATTTGGTATCGCTATTTCAATTTGTTTATTTAATGAAATTTTATTATTTTTCTTTGCGTTCCAAATTTTAGAATTAAATTCCATAATTCTATATGTAAGCGACGTCATATCATCGCAATTTTCTATTTCAACTTGTTTTTGTGTATGTATGCTATTTTGCGAATATATTTTTTTCCAAATGTAATCAGTAATAAAAGGTGTTATTGGTGCTAGAAGTAGTAATATTGACGATAAAGATTTATGAAGAGTATATATGGCGCTATTTTGTTCTTCTACAGATACTCCATTGCCATAAGCTCTATTCTTAACCATTTCTATATAATGAGATGCAAAAATATTCCATGTGAATTCTCTAATCTTTGTAGACGGGACGTAAAAATTATAATTTTTGTATCCTTCTTTACAATCAGCTATTAGTTTGTTGATTTCAGATAATATCCATTTATCTGTATTATTTACCAATTCGCATTTTGTTATTGTGAAATTGGAAACAAATTTTGATATATTCCATAATTTACTCAGAAATTTTTTTGCAGATTCAATTTTATCTACAGAGCATCTAAAATCATATCCATGATTCACTATACTTGCGCTCCAAAACCTGAACGCGTCGGCACCAAATTCATTTATTATTGGTAGTGGATCTATAGCATTTTTTAAGCTCTTGCTCATTTTTAATCCTTTATTATCTAACCCATGACCCATTATCCATGCATTTGACCATGGTATTTTATCACTAATTTGATTACAACGTAATAGAGTATAATATAACCAAGTTCTCACAATATCCTTAGCTTGTGGTCTTATTGAAGTAGGATATGTTTTTTTGAAAAAGTATTTGTTTTTGCCAAATTTTGTTATAAACAAAGGAGATATGCTAGAATCCATCCATGTGTCTAATATTTTTTCTTCTCCCTTAAATTCTGTAGATCCACATTTGAAACATTCATCTATCGGACATTTATCTTTCCACGGGGAATAGTATTTTCCAGGACTTGGTACATGTGGTTCTAAGCATTTTTTACAATGCCAAATTGGTATTTCAGTTCCATAATATCGTCTTCTTGATATGGGCCAATCCATGGATATTGAGTTAATCCAATCAATCAAAATTTGTTTGTGAGTTTGGGGATAAAATTTTATTTTAGAACATAGATTTTTAATTTTTTTAATTTCATTTTTTTGTTTAAGATAATATTCTTGCATTGGTATTATTTCGATAGGTGTTTTACTTCTTTCAGAAACTGGTATATTATGATTTATTTTTTCGATTTTTTCAACAACTCCGAGATTTTTAAGGTCTTCGATTATCTGAACGCGTGCGTTCTCTACTTTGAGTCCTGAATATTTTCCTGTTGCAGATGTCATTTTACCGTCACGATCAATGGATATTATTTCATTTAATTTCATTTCTCTAAATAACGTTACATCGTTTTGATCTCCATAGCTACATACCATAACAGCTCCTGTGCCAAATTCCATCTTTACAGAACGATGTTGGCATATTTCAACCACTTTGTTGAATATTGGAATTATTGCTTTTTTACCTACAATTTCTGTATACCTTTTATCATCTGGATGAACTATGATGATTTGACATGAGCATAACAATTCTGGTCTTGTACTTGATATAGTTATAGTTCTATCAGAGTCTGTTAAATTAAATTTTATATACACTAATTTCGTTTTGATATCTAAATATGTTATTTCGGCATCTGATATTGTGGTCTTAGTGTAGCTATCATAGTTATTTGGTCTATTGGCTAAATAAATACAATCATTGTTCCACAATTCTATAAATGTAGATTGAGTTAAAGTTCTATATTCTTCTGAATCAGTTCGATAGTGATTTATAAAATCTCCGCTTATTCCTAATCGTTTCATTATATGTAATATCTCATTTTCCAATTCATCTAGGCTTTTTCTACATAAGATTAAAAATTCTTCGCGGTTTATATTTTGTATTCTTATGTGATATTTTTTTTCTGTGTATATTTCGACTGGAAGTCCATTTCTATCTATCCCTATTGGAAAATACACATTAGCTCCTGACATTCTGGCCGTTCGTGCAATCATATCGATCTGTGCATAATGAGCTGCAGCTCCAATATGCCATGGTTTGCCTGAAGGATATGGCGGCGGTGTGTCTATAACAAAATTATTTTCTGCCGGTGTAAAATTGTATATATGATCATTATTCCATTCTTGCATTATTTGTGACTCTAATTTTGGATCCCATGATTTACCATTTATTTTTTTGGACATGTTTAATTTCGTGTTATGTGGGATATTATATGTGCACCTTTGTTGTACCCTTCATATATGTAAACACCTATAGATTCTATATTTTTTGGCAACATTGGAGATAAAATTTTAACAATCTCGGAAGATAAATTTTCTACTGTAGCCTCACCATCAAGCATGTATGCAGTATCTCTCGGAACATGCAAATCAAAAACACCTTTAGGCCCACTGAACATTATCTGATAATGCAATTCATCTACATTTTTTAAATATTTTTTATTAATAAAAAACTTATGATCTAACTTAGATATTGCATTTTTGATAATTTGTTTTGCATCTGTGAAATCAATCAAGAGGTTATTTTTCATTTTGCCAGTTAATTCTATAAATACCGAAGATGTATGTCCATGTAATATTGAACATTTCTTGACTAAAGGTAAGATATGTGCATAATCAAACGATAGAGACGGTTCATCTATAAATATAGATCCACGTGAAGAATCATTTTCTAATTGATCCATAAAATTAATCTCATTTATTTTATAATTTTTATTACCTATGCCAATTATTTTTAATTTAGGCATTTCTTTTTTAAGCATTTTAAATTTTAATACATCACCATCATTTTCAATTATCTCGATCATGCCATGTTTTGTGTTAAAATCAACATTACACGTTTTTCCGTTTTTTAACATGATTTTATGTTTGTATGTATAACTATGACCCAAAAATGTAAGTAGATTTGCTATAGTGAATTCTGTTCTAGTTTCTAGTAAATTGCCATTTTGATCAATATATTTAAAATCTGAATCTAAAATAGCATTATTTGAATCCATCTATCAAAATGATTGATTTGAATATATAAATTCTGTATATTTATAAATCATTTTGTATTGTGTTTAAAATCTTGGCTAATTTAATATCTTTGTTAGTTATTCCTCCAGCATCATGTGTTGTTAAACTTATTTCTACTATATTGAAAAGATTTCTCCAATTTGGATGATGATTAAGTTTTTCAATATGTAATGCAGATCTAACCATAAAACCAAATGCCTGGTTAAAATCGTTAAAATAAAATTTTTTGTTTAATTTATTGCCAATTAATTTCCAATCATTGATGACATTCATTTCTTTTTCTAATTTTTTGCCAGATAGACACATCAATTTCATTATGCTATTATAATTTTGTTCTTACATTAATGTTTATTTAACAGATTCTTGTTTTATTGATGTTATAGATGATGTTGCAGAGCATGTTGAATGAAATTAATAATACAATCAGAATCACTGTTCCGCACAAAAAGATTGTTGTTTCTTTTTCTGGAGGAGTAGATAGTGCTTTTCTAGCTAAAATATGCAGTGATCTAAAATATGATGTAACATTACTTACTATAGGTTTTGAAAATTGTCATGATATTTTATTTGCCAAGCAAATAAGCCATTTGATTAATCTACCTCATAAAACATATGAAATAGATTACAATGAATTTAATGAAATTAAACAACATATGAAAAAAAAAATAAATGTTGACAGCATATCATGGATTGAAAATAGTATTGCATTTTATTATATATCTAAAGTTTCACGTCAACTTGGATTTGATGTAATTGTAACTGCCAATGGTATTGATGAATTATTTTGTGGTTATGATATTTATCGACGAATAATGCCTTGTAGCGATGATAAAATTTTGCAGACAATGAATATTAAATTAAAAAATGAAATTTCTATGTTGAATAAAATAAGTTCTATATCTTCTATATTCGACATTACATTGGTACATCCATTCTTATTACGTAATTTTATCGAATTTGCCAAGCAAGTACCTTTGTTTTACAAAATACGCGGAGAAAATGATTTCCTGCGTAAACATATAATACGAACTCTTGCCTTTCAAGTAGGAGTGCCAAAAATCTCAGCTTATAAACGCAAGAAATCGATGCAATATGGCTCTGCCATACATAAATTTATTTGACTTCTATTTTTTGAAAATATTTTTTAATCATTTTACATACATTATTAATTATAATATCAGAAGATCCTAAATGATTTTCTGGTGCAAATATATTATCAATATCTCGAGTTTTGATGTTTGAAGATATCATTTTGTCTGCTTTTAATAACGTGATGTAATCTTTTCCAGATTCGCTAGAAATAAAAGATATTCGTTGAATGTTTTTATATGCAGATAAACGTGGTATGCCTTTTTTTATTAATTCTTGCATGATAAACTCTGAAAATATTCTGCCTCCTGTTAAATTTATGTTTTGTAATATCTTTTGCCTATTTATGATCATATTCTTAATAATCTTGATAGATGTTTCTAACATTTCATCTAATAATATGGTACAGGTGGGAATGATGAATCTTTCATTTGCGGAATTGGATAAATCTCTTTCGTGCCACAGTGGGATATTTTCAAAAGCTGTAATTAAATAACCTCTAAGTAATTTTGATAATGATGATATTCTTTCACTTTTGATCGGATTTCTCTTAACTGGAACCGCACTACTTCCAACTTGCCCGCTTTTGAAATATTCTTGCACTTCGCCTATTTCAGTTCTTTGTAAATTACGTATTTCTACTGAAATTTTATCTAAAGTTGAACCTATGAGTACAAGTTGAAAAATATATTCGGAGTATCGTTCCCTCGGTATCACTTGAGTTGCTACTTCAATAGGATACAATCCTAATTTTTTTGAAACCATTTTTTGAACATTTACTGCTTGCGATCCCATTAACGAACCTGTCCCAACAACTCCCAGTGTCTTACAAATTAAAACTCGTTTTTTGCATTCTTCTATTCTTTCTTGATGTTTTAGCATCTCCAAACCCCAATTGGCAAACTTTAAACCAAATGAAATGATGCTTGCATGTTGTCCATGAGTACGTCCAACAGCAGGCAAATTTTTATACATTATCGCTTTTGATGACAGTAATACCAATAATTTAGAAATTTTATACTGTATAATTTTGAGTGCGTCTCTTATCTGCATTGAATTACTTGTATCGACCAAATCATTGCTTGTTAATCCATAATGTATCCATGGTTTTGTATTTTTCTCACATTTATTACTCATAGCTTCTATCAACGATGCTGTATCGTGCTCATTTTTCATTTCTAATTTTTTAAGTTGGTTTATTGTGATTCTATTTGATTTTATTACGTTCAAAATATCTCGCGCAGCGCTGAACGGTATTAAATTTAATTTAGCTTGTGACAAAGCTACTGCACTTTCTACTTCTAATTGATGTTTGATTTTTTGCTTTTCATCGAATATATTTAACATTTCTTTGGTTCCATATCTGCCACTATCTATTGGTAAAATAGCCAATACATATCATGTTTGGTAATTAAAAATAAATCTACTTATAGTTTAAATTGTCGCTATTCAAATTTATGCATTGATGCATACTCCCAAAAAAATAAATGATATGATCTATGAAATTGATTCACGTGACGGTATCTCAACAAATATGCCTGTTAGAATATATGCTGACAAACTAATTTTAGAAAAAATGTTATCTGATAGAACAATAAATCAAGCTATCAATGTATCATATCTTCCAGGAATACAAAAATATGCAATAATTCTACCAGACGGTCATGAAGGATATGGATTTCCAGTCGGAGGCGTAGCTGCAATGGATGCAGAAGATGGTGTAATAAGCCCAGGTGGTGTAGGATACGATATAAATTGTGGTGTCAGATTGCTTAGAACCACTCTTTTCGAAAATGATCTTAGACCTAAATTAAAAAATCTTATCTACGATCTATTTGATTCCATTCCAACAGGTGTTGGTTCTGGAAGTAAAACTCGATTAAAAAATTCTCAACTTGATGATGTTATAAACACAGGTGTTAAATGGGCTGTTGATCACGGTTATGGAAATAAAGACGATATTGAAAACTGCGAAGAAAATGGATGTATGCAAAAAGCAGATCAAAATCTAGTATCTAATAAAGCATATAAAAGAGGAATTCCGCAATTAGGAAGCCTGGGATCTGGGAATCATTTTCTTGAAATACAAAAAGTAGACGAAATTTATGATGAACATGCAGCTCAAATTATGGGTATAGCAAAAAATCAAATCACTGTTTTGACGCATTGTGGTTCGAGGGGATTTGGACACCAAATCTGTAGTGATTATCTAAAAATATCTACACAGGCATTATCAAAATATAGAATAAATCTGCGAGATAAAGAGCTTGCATGTGTCCCTAACAATTCTGATGAAGGAGAATCTTATAGAAAAGCTATGTTTGCAGCACTTAATTTTGCATGGTGTAATAGACAAATGATTACATATTGGACCAGAAAATCATTCGAAAAAATATTTAGACAATCAGAAGAAGATTTGGAAATGGATTTGATTTATGATGTATCGCATAACATAGCTAAAATAGAAAACCATACAGTGAACAATCGACTAAAACCTTTGGTGGTTCATAGGAAAGGCGCTACTCGAGCTTTACCAGCACATCATGATGCATTGCCTGCAAAATATAAAAACATAGGACAACCAGTATTCATACCAGGTTCTATGGGTACTGCAAGCTGGATTTTACTTGGCGGAAAGAACTCGATGGATCTTAGTTTTGGATCTACTGCACATGGTGCTGGCAGAATTTTATCGAGAACCAGAGCTAGACATAACTATACGAAGTCTCAAGTCCAAAAATTTCTTAATGATAGAGGAATTTTTATAAAATCTAGAACTTCTAATGGAATAGTTGAAGAAACACCACATGCATATAAAGATGTAGACAAAATAGTCAACGTTTCACATAATCTAAATATAGCTACGAAAGTAGCAAGACTAATACCTATAGGTGTCATTAAAGGTTGAGTGATAAAGAGTTAGAAAAATTAAAAGCAAAAAGATTAGAAGAAATGAAAAAAAACTTATTCTCTCAACAAAATACTAAAAAATTAACCAATAATAAACTGACTGATAGAGAAATACTGATTAAGAAGTTAGGCCATCGTGGTTTAGAAGTTCTTGAAATTGCAGAAAATCAATTCCCAAATGAGACCAAGCAATTAATTACAAAATTGAGCGAACTTATCGTGGTTGGTTATATAAAAAATAGCATTGGCGGTGGCAATTTGTTATCTTTATTCAGATCTTTGGGTATTAATGTTAGAATAAATACTAAAATAAACATAGACAAAGACGGAGAAATCATGTCGTTATCAGATAAATTGAAATAATTAATTTGTTTGAAACTTTTAATTATAATGATCTGTTTTCTTAATAAGCTTAAACCCTTCTCCCTCGTTTTCCGCCTTTTTTTCTCGTAGTATCATGTGGAATTGGAGTTACATCATCTATTCTACCAATCTTCAAACCGCCTCTAGCTAGCGCTCTTATAGCAGCTTGCGCTCCTGGTCCTGGAACTCTAGATCCAACACCTCCAACAGCTCGCACTTTTATATGAAATCCAATAAACCCTCGAGTTTTAGCTACTTCCATAACTGAATTCGCAGCTTTCATAGCCGCAAAAGGTGAAGATTCGTATCTATCGGCATTTACATGTACTCCGCCAGAACTAATTGATATTGTTTCTGCGCCACTAAGATCTGTCATATGTATAATTGTATTATTATAACTACTGTAAATATGTACAATCCCCCACTTTTCTTTCTGTTCTGAGATTTTGTTAGATTCTGCCACTTGACTCAATATATTAATTCTAATTAAACATTATTTGAATCTTTTATTTGATTAATTAAAATGCATCCAGCCATTGTCTTTGATGATTATATCATTATATACTACGCCTCTGCCTTTCACAACGTGTCCTATTTCAAATAATTCTATTTTATGTGCTATTGCATTTTTCTTTATTTTTGGAAGATCTGATAAATTAACAGTTGCTATAACTTCATATTCTTCACCACCATCAAAAATAAGCTTAATAAGATCTAAATTATTTTTATTAGCAAAATTAATAACATCCTTGTTTGTTGGTAATTTTGTTATTATGAATTTTTTTTTAGCTTGAGTGGACATAGCATGTAAAGTTGTAGACAATCCATCGCTAGAATCCATTGCAGAAGAAAAATATTTTGCATTTGCCATGCAAAATTTCAATCTGGGCATAGGTTTTAATAATGAATTTTTAGCTTTTTTGGCAAAATCACTTGGTTCTTTCAATTTTTTGAAAATTATGTGAAGTCCAGCAGAAGTATATCCAAAAGCTCCGGTGGCAATTATCACATCATTAATTTTAGAGCTTTTTCTTTTAATTATCTTCTTAGTTATACCTATTAAACAAATTCCTATCACTAATTCTTTTCCTTCATTAGTATCTCCACCCAGCATTTTGATTTTAAATTCATTTGCTGTATCATTTATGGCTGTTGCTAATTTTGTTATTTGTAATTTTGAAAATTTACGTGGTATTGTTAAAGATATAATCCCATATTTAGGAATTACACATTTTGCAGCGAAATCACTTATACATGAAACAATACTCTTCCTCATTATATCATGTAATTCTGTACCTGCTGGAATGTCAGTACTTTCAACAAGTGTATCAACTTTAATAACAATTATATTTTTGCCAACTCTGAAAAACTCTACATCTTCTGGTATGCATTCCTTATTTCGAAACTTACTCTGAAAAATTTTTATAATTCCTTTTTCGTTTAATTTGATCATAAGTATCCTTTATAAATAAATTTATTTTTTTTTCTAACATATGCATTTTGGTTTTTTGGTCTGATTCTATTGAAACTCTGATTGTGTTATTTTCAGTATTCGATTTTCGTATTAATGCCCAGCTGTTTTCGTCAAACATTATTTTTATACCATCTAAGTGAGTAACAATCTCACCGCTGTATTTAATTTTGGCATATAACTTGGTTAGCATTATATTGATCATATCTGTTCTTATGCTAATTTTATACCTAGATATAAATGAATTATTTGAATGCTTTAGTACATCGTCTATATTTTTGTCTGTTATAGATGTGATTAAAATACAGGCTAATATTCCATCTCTACAATAATTAAATTCAGGTAGTATAAATCCGCCACTGCTTCCTTCTCCACCTGCGTGTGACTCGGTCTTTTCTATTTGTTCTACCACATTACGTTCTCCTATTTTGGAATAGCATATTTCACATCCCATTCTGGTTATATAGTTTGTAACAACTATACTTGTATCTAAACTGACAACAAATTTTTTATACCCCAATTCTATTGCTTTTGAGATACATAACAATACTGTTGAATCTGGAGCTAATTTTTTACCATTTTTGACCACTACTAATCTGTCGCCATCTATATCTAACGCAAATCCGATTTTATTATTAGATGTATGCATAACCAAACCGTCCAATTTATCATACACTGGATCTGTATACCCTACATTTCTTGCGTTATCGTTAATAATTAATGCTTTAGAGTTGCATTTGCTCAATACTTTATTTAATATCTGCTTGGAAGTACCTCCACACACATCAATTATTAATTTACGCCCTGAAATCTTATTTTTAATAATTTGGTTAACATCGTTGGCATATCGAGTATCTGCTTTAATGTCTTCGCCTATACAATATTGGAAATGCATTTTGTGACTAGTTATTATTTTAATCTGGTTATCATTCACGCCTTTACCATTTATACTGTATTTAATACCATTCCATTCCATTGTGTTATGTGAAGCTGTTATCATTACTCCAGATCCATATTCTCTAGATTCACGAAATACCACTGGTGTTGGCATGATGCCTAAATCATATACATCTATGCCATTTTGCATTAGTGTTGCGCTTGCAATATTTTTAATAATATTTGATGACGGTCTTATATCTCTACCAATAGCACATTTTTTTGATTTTGTTATATGGGAAAACCCATTGCAAAATTTTATCACATTTTCAAGTAAAAAATCATAACCAAAAATACCACGTATGCCTGAAATAGATATTTGCACTGATTTTTATATGATGGTACTTTTTATAAACTCTAAGAAAATTCTGATCATGCCTCGATAGCTTAGAAGGTAAAGCGAATGCTTCGTAAGCATTAGATCATGGGTTCAATTCCCATTCGAGGCTAATATAATTAGATTTATTTTTTACTTAATTTTTTTTTATACATTATAATAACTAAAGCTCCAGCAGCACAACCTACAAATACTGGCCATCTTAATTCGTTATTATACATTCCGACATATGAATAAATAGTTCCTCCTACCAAAACGAATCCAATAATTTCTAATATTTTATTCATGTATAATATCAAAAAAATATATTATTTAAAATCTTGTTAGTAGTATGGATAAGTATATTTTATTTGTATTATTGCTATTTATTGTAGGAGCTTTTATATTTATAATCCAAATTCCTCCTATGCTTGGATTTTTTTATATTATGATAGGAGGTGCTATTATCATAATAATCTACGATTATATTACAAAAAAATACAAATTAAAATGAATTATGTTTCTATAACTCTAACCCAAAAGATTCAGTAATATGCGAAAATTCTACACATGATTTTAAATATTCTTTACCACGTGTAGTTATTACAAATGAATTCTTGTTGTCATAAACAATTTTTGTGATCATGCCTGCAGCTGTCAAATTATTTATGAATTTTCCTAACCTTGAATGTGATAAATTTGCCTTAGTTAACAACGATGTGATTTTTATTCCTTTGTGACCTGATTGATCTGTAGCTTGTAATAAATCTGCAACTATCTTCATACTGTTTCTATACGTTGACATAGATAGTAATATGGTAAGCTACGTTATAAGCGTATTACTAAAATAAAACAAAATAGTTATTCAAATGTGATTTATACACACAGTAAATGGTTTACCAGTTTTTTGGGACTTGCATATAGATACTTTGATGTTAAAATGAATGTTGTGATATTATTATCAAATCTAAATGATGGTAAATCGATCTGGAATGAAATTATTAATCCGTGGCAACACAATTCAATTAAAATCAGATTCGTAGAACGTCAAAATCAATATTTGTTTATTATGTATGGATATGATAACCTCAACAATACAACTACATTTTATAAAATTCTGCCACGCTCTTCTAATTACGATCGATTCAAACTGAATTGTAACAATGAAGCATATGTGAGGTTGGGGATTTATACACAAAAATATCAATCAGAATCAAAATTCGATGATGTGTGTAATTGCTCTCACACGCTCAAAACACATGATTATAACAACGGAACATGTAGATCATTTTCATGTATTTGTAAAAAATTCATTACTTTCCAAATAGTTCTCTTGAAAAAGAAGAAAACAATCACTAATATCAAATTTTTAAAAACACATGATGATATTAAAAACGATCCTGTAGTATGGAATTGCTTTTATGTTAATAATCTTGACTTGAATTAATCATCGTGTATTTTATTAATTTTTTTATGTCGTCCAGGATAGTATTCATGAAGTTTACGTGAATAACATTTGCTACACAATATGGAGTTTTCATTTAATCCCCATTGCTTCATTGGCATATACTTGTACGTTGTACTTTCATTACACATTGTGCATTTATACTTGCGCAAATCACAATAATTTAATATTTTTCAATATAAAATTATCGTAATTCAAATATACGTATACTGACTATTTAATATGTGACATAATTTTTTTAACTTCTTCTATTTCATCTTCTTCCTGTTTTATTTTTTTGTCTATTACTCTCAACATAGATTCATTCCAAACATGATGAGAAAAAAAATTATGTTTTGTATTAGCAATTTCAATTTCATCATCTACTACAGTATCCTCCAAAAATTTAGTTACTATTACATCTGTCAGTTTCAAGATCTTAGTATTTAATGTAAATCTTCTAAATATTGGTTCTAATAAAGAAATATTATTTTTGAAATTATTTCTGGTATTGAATATATCACGATATAATATTCTGAAATATACAGCTAAGTAAAATAACGTTGAATATCGCTTAGTTTTATGCCCGCCTTTTTTTCCATATCTCAATATTTTT
>JAHRAP010000065.1 GCA_020027255.1 Nitrosopumilaceae archaeon
ATTCTACCATACCAATGAATATGAACACTTTGGACTGAAGAGCTGGGTTCTCGCTAATTACAGCTAAACCTGCAGAACCGACATATCCTAGCCCAATACCAGCACCACCAGCTGCTAGACCGAAAGCTAACCCAGCACCGAGTAATTTTGCACCAGCATCATTGTTAGCATCTTTGGTAGATTCTTCACCATACACAGTAGTGGTACCCATTACGGACACAGCAAACATCATAAAAAGCAGAAGTACTAAATATTTCATTATTGTATTGTTAATTTATTATTCCATATTTAAATCATAAGGCGATTTAATGATTTAAATCTGCGCTGTCTTTTTCTTAAATTCTTCTAATGTTTTCTTAATTTTTGACGTATAATTGTTATGATGGTTTTCTAACACGGCAATAGACTTTTGCAATAGATTTTCAATTTTTTCTTGTGTCATTTTCTCTTTTCAATAGCAGCTTTCACTTTTTTTAACCTTGCGAATTCTTCTCGTTCTCTTTCTTCCAAAGTGGCCAAAATAAACCTTATTTTATGGTTATATTGCGGAATGATTATATTTTCTAATGCGTTTAACAATTTCTGTGTTTTTTCAAGAGCTTTGGCTAGGCTCAATATAGAATTTTCATATTCTGCAGCTTTACATATATTTGGCAATATATTTTTAATTTGTTTAGTTGCTCGATCAACTGATGTATTTGTGTCTATAAATCCATACGGTGTAGACTTGTAATCGTTTTCCATAATTTGAAGAGTTGGAATTGTTACGTCTACAATTCTTTTAACATCAACGTCTACTTCTACTGCAGCTGGAGTAGACTTGGCGATTGAATCTATAATATTAGTACCAAGTGACAGATACGCATCGTTTACTGATTTGTATATGTCTTGCAATGGATTCCATATATTGTTGCGTGCTTGGGTAGCTTCTGAAATCATCTCTTCTATATTTTTTAAGAGAACTTTACGTTTGTCGTCAAGAATTTTCTGGACCATAATAGCAATTTGGCTAGATCTCTTGTATTTGAGAAGTTCTATTTTTGTTGCAGAAACACTTTGAGCAAATGACATTTTATTTTGTTGATTTATAATACATGGAAATAAATTTATCTTTAACTTTTGTTAATTCGTTTTTTGGTAATAGTGAAGCTGATTTCCATTGTAGTAGAAGTGTTTCATCAATAGATCTATTTTCATCTACAGCTTGCGTTAAAAATTCTTTTTCAAATGCATCACCAAAATCAAGATATTTTAGATCTATATCTGTCAGTCCAGCCTTGCCCACTATTCCTACAAGAGCGCGTACTTCTTGCGCTCGTGAATATGCATCATAATTTTGGTTTGATATTTCTTGATGGTCTGCCCTAGTTCTGCCTTCACCGATACCATCTTTCATGATTCGACTCAGGCTCATCAAAATATTTACTGGTGGATAGACTCCCTGTCTAAATAAATCTCGTCCTAAAACAATTTGTCCTTCTGTGATATATCCAGTTAGGTCTGGTATTGGGTGAGTTATATCGTCTGAAGGCATAGATAAAATAGGCATTTGTGTCACACTGCCATTTTTACCTCCTAGTCTACCAGCTCTTTCATATATTGTAGAAAGATCTGTGTATAGATATCCAGGGTATCCTTTTCTACCAGGAACTTCTTCACGAGCAGCGCTTATTTCTCTCAACGCTTCAGCATAATTGGTCATATCTGTAAGTATAACTAGCACATGCATGCCTACATCATAAGCTAAATATTCTGCAACAGTCAAGGCAACACGAGGAGTGATAATTCTCTCAATTGCGGGATCGTCAGCCAGATTAAGAAATAACACACTTCTTTTAAGCGCACCTGATTCTTCCAAACTACGTCTAAAATATTCAGATTCGCTATATTGCACTCCAATTGCAGCAAACACAACAGCAAATTCATCATTGGTACCCACCACAGATGCTTGCCTTGCAATTTGCGCAGCAAGTACATTATGAGACATGCCAGAACCTGAAAATATTGGAAGTTTTTGTCCACGTACTAATGTCAACATACCGTCTATAACAGATACTCCTGTTTGTATGAAATCTCTGGGATATTCGCGTTGTTCTGGATTCATTGGAGATCCATTTATGTCTAAGAACTTTTCAGCTATTGGATCAGGTAACCCATCTTTCGGCCTTCCAAGGCCATCAAATATTCGGCCTAAAACTTGTTCAGAAACAGGCATTTCCATAACTTTACCAACGAATTTAGCATTAGTTTGGGATATAGATAATCCGGTCGTACCTTCAAAAACTTGTACTACAGCTTTGCCATTTCCAACTTCGAGTACTTTGCCTAATCTTTTTTCTCCGTATGTTGTTTGTATTTCAACTAATTCATCAAAAGCTGCGTTGTCTACATCATCTACTACTACTAACGGGCCTTTAATTTCTGCAATTTTGCTATATTGAATTCCACTTTTTGCCATTTATTGGTTCACACTCTTGATATTTTTAAATTGTTCATTAATCTCAGTGTTTAATTGTTCTAGTTTATCGATCTGATCATCAGTTACTTCCATCCTTGCTTTAAGTAGAGTTCCTATTATAGGCATAGATCTAATATCATTGATAGAAGCTCCATCTTTAATAGCATTTATACCAGAGTGATAAAATATTGTTAATAATTCTAATAGTTTAAATTGTTTAGTAGGACTACAGTATGTGTCTACGTCATCAAAAGAGTTTTGTTGCAGGATACCAATTTTGATCATTCTTGCAACTTCCAAAATTAATTTTTCTTCTTCTGGCAATGCTTCAGGTCCTAATAATCTAACAATTTCTTTTAATGTATCTTCGCGTTGTAATATTCCATATATTTCTCCGCGTATTTTGAACCAATCATGGTTAACGTTTTTGCTCCACCATTTTGCAATATCATTTAAGTATCCAGAATAACTACTCATCCAGTTTATAGATGGGTAATGCCTTGAATATGCCAATTTAGCATCTAAAGCCCAAAATGTTTTTATGAATCTCATTGTATGCGTGGTTACAGGTTCTGTGAAGTCGCCTCCTGATGGAGAGACAGCTCCAACTAAGCTTACAGATCCATCACGATCTGGAGAACCATTTGCTTTAACTCTACCAGCTCGTTCATAAAATTCTGCTAATCTTGAAGCTAAATATGATGGGTATCCCTCTTCAGCAGGCATTTCTTCTAATCTACCACTCATTTCTCTAAGAGCTTCTGCCCATCTGCTGGTAGAATCAGCTACAAGTACTACATCATTACCCATATCTCTATAGTATTCTGCTATAGTAACACCAGTATAGATACTAGCCTCACGTGCAGCTACAGGCATATTACTTGTGTTAGCAACAAGTACCGTTCTATCCATCAATGGTTTTCCACTACGAGGATCTTTTAATTCAGGGAATTCTACCAATACTTCTGTCATTTCATTTCCACGTTCTCCGCACCCTATGTATACTACGACTTGCGAATCTGCCCATTTAGCTATTTGGTGTAAAGTGACTGTTTTTCCAGTGCCAAAAGCACCAGGAATAGATCCTGTACCACCTTTTGCTAGTGGAAAAAATGTATCGATTACTCGTTGGCCTGTCAATAAAGGCACTGTTGGATCATATCTTTTTTGATAGGGTCTAGGTTGTCTAACAGGCCATTTATGGTACATCTTGATATTGTCAGATTGACCATTTTTATCCACAGATGCTATTTCAGTCTCTATATCATATTTTCCTTCTTTAACAATATTAGTAATTTTTCCTCCAGAATGATCTGGAGCTAACATAATACCATGTTCAATTAATTCTGTTTCGCGCACAGTTCCTAAAATAGATCCTGGAGAAACTTCATCCCCAACATTAATTTTTGGTACGAATGTATATTTTTTACTCATATCTACAGGCGAAGTTACAATACCACGTCCGATAAATGAACCAGACTTTTTAGATAATTCTTTCAACGGTCTTTGTATACCGTCATAGATTTGGCCTATTATTCCAGGTCCAAGAAATACACTGAGCGGATTACCTGTTCCGACTACAGATTCTCCAGGTTTAAGCCCACTTGTGGATTCATAAACTTGAATAAAAGCTACATCACCTGTTAGTCTGATCACTTCTCCAATTAGTTTAGATTCACCCACAGAAACTGTTTCGTACATTTTCGCGTCTAACATGCCATCAGCTTTTACTGCAGGCCCACTAACCCAAATTATTCTACCTTTAGCAACCATTTAATTATTCACACCGAATTTTGTTGCAATTTCTTTCCTTATTAAAGGCTTCATGTTCGCAAGTCTAGCATCTATCGTATTATCTAACATCATAGTGCCATTCTTTGATCTTACTTTAATCCCGCCTAAACATGTTATTCGTTCTGATGATAATTTTACTGTTGTGAATTTATTCAAAGCGGATTCAATAATTTTTTCGTCTTTATTAGTTATAGAAACTTCTATATCTGAAGTTCCGAGTATTTTGATTGATTCTTCTATTAATGAGGATAGAAATTTAGAATATGCATTTGTTCTGGTCATATTTTCAAGTTTTGATATAACTTTAGAAAATACTTTTTCAATATATTCTTCCAACATTGCAAGTTGTTTATTTCTAGATTCTAATTCTGCACTTCCAAGTATTTGTTTAGTTATTTTATCTGATTCTTTTTTGCCATCGTTGATTATTTTGTCATATTCATTTTCAAGTGAATCGTAAGATTTCAACAGTACTTTTTTTGATTCATTTAAAGTATATTTCAGATCAGACGTTAGCTCTGATTCAGATTGAGTTATGATTGTATCTAATAGATTTTCTAATTTATTAAGTTCCATTTAAGCCGTTTTGTTTTGATTTATAACTGATTTTAATGTTTTGGATAGTTAGGTAATTAACTTAGAAAGACTTATTTTTTTGAATTTTATAGCTATAATGTGGTAGTTTCTGATCTTAAGATAGGCACGGTGATATTACCGAGAATGGAATCACCTAATGCAATTTCACGTATTTCAGAATTTGAATGGTTTCATAAGATCAATACAAATAATGAAATATAAACTAATGAAATAGATGATCTGCTATTAAGATCACAAAAAATTTACCAATCGATTGACGAAGTCATGAAAGGACTCAAAATATCATACGATGTAGGGATTTTAGAGATTCTTTTTAAAGGTACCTCAATTCCAAAAAAGAAATACGAAGTATGTGAAATTAAATCTATGATTCATGATTTAGAAAGTAAGACAAACAGCATTATAAATAATGCATTAGAAGTTATTCACGAACTAGATCAAATAAAAAAATCAATAGACGAATATAATAATTTAAGAATTGGTTTAAGTACAATAAAGAAACTGGATGTGGACATAAGTAATTTTCAAACAACTCGCAATTTTTATGTTGAGCTTTTTATTGCAAATACTTTAGATTATGATGAAATTAATAAATCTCTCCCACAAACGTTAATTTATAAATATGAGCTTGATAACAGCAAAAAAATTGCAATAATCATAATTTCACAGAGCACAGAGCGAGATAAAATAC
Source organism: Nitrosopumilaceae archaeon (assembly GCA_020027255.1). Classification (GTDB taxonomy): domain Archaea; phylum Thermoproteota; class Nitrososphaeria; order Nitrososphaerales; family Nitrosopumilaceae; genus WTHC01. Next base: position 5,541 of record JAHRAP010000065.1, read on the forward strand.
TAAAAATCATGCGTAATTTTAATGCAAATATTTTTTCGATTCCAAAAGAATTACCTCAAATACCAAAAAATGCGTATATATTTGTTGAATCTAAAATTAAAGAATTTAATCAAAAACAACAATCACTACAAAAGAAAATAGAAGGCATTATCAAAGAACGGAGATATGAAATCGTGAGATTATATGAAACTGCAATGACTTCAAAGGAGATTCTTGAAACTGTACGTAAACCAGGAGGCACTAAATTATTTGCTGCAATACAAGGATACATACCAAAATCTATGGTAGCCAAATTTACTACGTTGACAAAACAATGGGTAACTGTAATTGAGGATGTAGATCCGCAAGTTAAGAATATTCCAACACTATTTAATAACCCAAAATTTGTCAAAACGTTTGAAGTGATAACACAAAGTCAGGGAATTCCTGGAAGAAATGAGTCAGATCCGACTCCGATGATTGCGATTATGTGGCCTATATTTTATGGTATAATGTTTGCAGATGTAGGACATGGATTATTATTAATGTCTTTAGGATTGTTATTTAAAGTAAAAGGAAAAGGGGAATTATCTAAATGGGGCATGTTAATAGCTATTTCTGGCGCATCTGCATCAATTGCTGGTGTTGGTGCAGGAGAGGCGTTTGGGTTTCATATAGATCACTTAGAACTTTTTGGATCTTTATTACACGATGGAGGATTTTTACATTCAATATCATGGCTTGTAGGAATAATAAGTGTGGCTGAATTAAATTTTGGGCAGGTTATAACTATACTCAAGGTATCTATATTTTTAGGAATAGTTCATTTAGTATGGGCATTCATACTACGTATAATTATGCTGCATAGAGAAGGCAAGAAATCAATAATTATTACAGAAGCATTACCAAATCTATCATTGTATTTTGGAATAGTTGTCATAATGATGTGTGCTATTGGTTCAGGATACGATGTAATGAATATGTATTCAGATATACATACTGAATCAGTTCCATGGGTAACAGTATTTTTAGGGGAATGGGCACAAGTATGGATAATTACTAGAATTGCAATAGCGATAGTAATAGCATCTGTTGTGATAATGATAATAGGCGGTATAAAACACGCTAAAAAACATCCAGAAGAAGGGAGCGATCCTGCAAGTGTATTAATGGAAGTATTACTTGGAAAAACAATTGAATGTTTAGCTCACACTATCAGCTATGCAAGAATTGGCATAATGCTATTAGTTCATGCAGCGTTATTATTAACAGTGAACAATGCATATAAATCACTAGGTGGAATAGATTCAGTTGGAGCAATAGCACTCATAGTAGGAGGCAATTTAGGCATAATGATGATAGAGGGATTAATTGTATATATTCAATCATTAAGATTACATTTATACGAGTTTTTTACAAAATGGTATGCTGGAGGATCTCAACAATTCAGTAAAATTGTGCCAGAAATGATATATAACAAATTATCATGGAGTAAATCAAGCAACATGACATAAAACTAAGTTCGTATATAATTAAACGCCATATATTTCCAATATTCAAATCCGATGTTTAATATTAAAAATTAAATTTTACAATGCGACATGTTATGACTGATTAATTTTTTCGTT
>JAHRAP010000071.1 GCA_020027255.1 Nitrosopumilaceae archaeon
TATTTATCATGAGATTAATTATTTTATTATATATAATTATTTTGAAATTACTAGATGTATATATGGTTATTTTTTTAGGTTTAATCTTAGTTACTTTGATGATGTTATTGATGTCATTCATTACTGATTTTAAGAAACTTTCTAAATGTATTGAATGTTCATTATATTCATAGATTGGCTTAGGCCAGCCATATTTCGAAATATTTTTAGAACCATTCAATTTTTCCCACATTTCTGCGGCTATATATGGCGCAAATGGGGATAACATCAAAATTCTAGATGATAAAAGATCATATGTTGATTTATTTTGTATATTGCCCTTCGATTTGGTTCTTCGTAAATACCAATTCATGTCATTATCAAAATCAAATAATATTTTATTTAATGCATCGCGTAATCTAATATTATTCATTAATTCTGTAATATTTTTTATTAATAGATTTAGTCTACTATATAACCATTTATCTTCATTAGTTTTATTCTCATTATGTTTAAATTCATTATAAGTTGAACATTTTAACCAGATGTTTTCTAATTTAATTTGAATGTTTTCTATAGATTCTAAATTGAAGTCTATATCTTGAAGTAATTCTGATGTTATTATTATGGAAATTCTTATCGGATCAGCTCCATATTTCTTTATGGCTTCTCGAAGTGGAATAATATTGCCTAAGGATTTTGACATTTTTTTTCCGTGCATAAGTACAGATCCATTAACTACTATTTTTCTAGGCCAACACTGTTTCGGAAAAATTGCAATGTGATTCATTATAAAAAACGTTAAATGATTTGGAATTAAATCTCTTCCAGAATGTCTACAATCTACTGGATAAAAATATAAAAATTCTTCCCTTATTTCATGTAATATGTATTTTGGTATTTTACATTCCAATGAAATCTTAGATAGATCTCCTTTCCCAAGAAACACATATTCAAAAAATGAATTTGAAATGTTATTATCAGCTGAAATATCTTTATTATTTATATATTTGGAGATAATATAATATGCCATATAGATCGTAGAATCTGATAAGCTTTCAATAATCCATGCTTTATCCCATGTAAGCGTTGTTCCAAGTCCATGTTGTCTTGCACATGCTCGTTCTTTTAACCATTCTATTACTTTGTAAAACTCTATCTCGATTTCATTTGGTATTATTTGTATATTTTTAATACAGTCGCGAACTTGTTTTTTCCATTTTTCATCTCCATAATTTACAAACCATTGATCATCTAAAATTTTTATCACACATTTGGATCCACATCTGCAAGTTATAGGTTCTGACAATTCTAACATTGTTGTGCCGATACCGTCATCTAAAATCCATGACTGCACTAAATCTTTGGCTTTTTTGATTTTGATCCCTGCAAATTTTCCAGCTTTACCATTTAATTTTCCAGAATTAAATTCTTTTAAGTATAATTCTTTGGTAGCGATAATTAAATTTAAATCATTTTGGTTTCTGATGTTGAATTTGTTAATAATCTCTTTTGCTGGTATCAGATTTGGCTTTTCATCATTGTTTTCTGTTATTATGATTGGTTTGATCTTCGCTGCAATCTCATCTTTTTTATTTTTTAGATCTTCTAATGCTTGATAGTCATATGGGGCATGAGCTGGTACTGACATTACTATACCTGTACCAATTTCATTTTTAACAAATCTTGCAGGTAAAATAAATATTTCATGGTTTGTTATAGTTTTAACTTTTTGATGCAATAGCTTTTTGCCATGTATTTTATCTAAATGTATCAAATTTTTCTTCAAAAATTTAAATTTATAGAAGCAATTTGAGCTTATTATCCATTTTTCATTATTTACCTTGACTATCTCGTATATCAATTCAGGATTGATCCAAATATTTGTTACACCAAATATTGTTTCTGGCCTCACAGTAGCAGCTGGTAATACATATTCATCATAATAAAATTTGATTATTGTATATTCTGTAAAATTTGGTTCTGCATCTCCCATAGTGTCATGTTGTGATACTGGATTTTGATCCATTGGGCACCATCCGACTGGATGTGTTCCCTGCACAATCAAATTTTTTTTATGTAGGTGATAGAATTGCCATTCGATAAATTTTTTATATACAGGATCAATTGTCGTAAATTCTCTACGCCAATCAATAGAATATCCCATTTCAATCATCCCATGCTTAATTTCATTATGGAAATATTTTGCTATTTCCATTGGATCTGTAAAATCTTCTATTTTTGATTTTGGTATTTTATATAATTTGTCAAATACATCTAGTATTTCTTTATCTTTTTTTTGAATTTTTTTTGATATACTTAATATCGGAGTACCAGTGTAATGAAATCCCATGGGAAAAAGCACATTAAATCCTTGCATTCTAAGGAATCTTGAATGTATATCAGTTATCGTATATGTTCTACCATGCCCTATATGTTGAGGTGAATTAGGATATGGGTAGGCTACAGTTATGAATTTTTTTTTGCAATTAGTACGATCTGCCTCAAAAATTTTATTGGTTTGCCATACATTTCTCCACTTTGTTTCTATATGATGCCAATCAATCATTTTATTGTTCTCATAATATTTTCTATCGTTGATAGAGCTATATTTATTTTAGATTTATCTGTCCCTCCACCCTGAGCAAACTCTTCATCTCCTCCAGAAGAACCTCCCAATATCTTTGAAATATTATAAGCAATTTCATTGGCTTTCATAGTTTTAGATGCTATGTTACCTGAGAATACGACTATTTTAATATTTTTCTTCACTATTAGGGCACAATACACTAACAATGATTCTTGTTTAGTTGATTTCTTACCTATGTCTATATGATATTTTTCATCAAGTTTGTATTCTATTACAGAATGTAATTTTAATTTTCCTAAAATATTCGATGTTTTGATAATTTTAGACACTTCATTTTCAGATGTTTTTTCAAGTGTATACCGCAATTTTTCTTTAGTTTCTTCAAATTCAGTTAATTTATTTTGAAAAGATTCCATAATTTTCTGTTTTTCAGTTTGTAGTAACTTTGTAATGTTTGTAATATGACTTTCTTGTTCCTGAACATATTCTATTGCTTTTTCTCCAGACACAAATTCAATTCTTATCACCCCATCTTGTATTCTTTCTGTTTTGGTTATTTTTATTATGCCTATCTCTCCTGTTCTTTTAACATGTGTTCCACCACATGCTTCTACATCAAAATCTCCTATATTTACAATTCGTATATATCTAAACGGTGCTACGCCACCCTGGTAAATCTTAAAACCAAATTTATGCTCTGCTATACTACGCTTATATTCTTTAATATTGACGATTAAATCTTGTTGTATTATATTATTAGACAGCTTCTCTATTTTTACAATCTCGTTGTTAGTTAAACTTGAATGATGAATTATATCAAGTCTTCCATACCCACTTTCTTTAAAAGCAGAGTTCTGCCAAACCCAATTGCCCAATATTCTGCGTGATGCTGAATTTATTATATGCGTGCTTGTATGATGTTTCGTTATATTTCTACGCCTTGTGATGTCTATTGAACATTTGACTATATCGCCAGTTTTAATATCATCAACACGACAATCAACTTCGTGCACTATTATTTTTCCGTGTTTTATTACATTGATAACATTATATGTTGATATTTTTCCATAATCTGGTTCTTGCCCACCTCCACGAGCATAAAATGCAGTTCGATCTAAGATTATGTACTTATTATATACTTTTAATACATTAGCTTTAAATTCTCTAGGATTTGTCGTATAAAAAAGCAGTTCTGTACTCCGAACATCTTCAAATTCTAATATATTTTTAGAACGAGTATTGACACGATTATTTTTTTTTGACAATAAAGAATAAAAATTTGCAGGATATTTAGAAATTATATTACGTTCTTTCAAATAGTCTGGTGTTATACCATCTGATTCATATAGCTGTATTAGTTTTTCTATATTTAATTTTTTATCATTTATTTTCATTTTTGTTGCTATTTTATCCATTCTCATTTTTGATTCTGAATATCGTTTGTATTCTACATCTAATATTGTCTTGACGTCTCTTTCTGCATTCGCTATTTCTGGATATGCATTTTTTAAATAATTTATCTCAGCCTCTATTATCTCATTTATGTCAATTTTTGTTTTTAATTTATTTATAGTTGTGATGATTCTCCTTGTGATTATTCTTAAGTTGTAACCGCCTCCTACATTACTTGGTATCATTCCATCTTTTACTGCAAAAATTAATGTTCTTATATGATCTAAAATTAAGTATACTGATTCTAGAGTCAAAATATCATTTAAATTACGTGTTGATGCACAAATTGAATTAATTATCATCTTTTTACATTCTAATATATCATTGTATTTTTCAGTTTTATTTATTGCTTTAAAATATCTGTTTAATATATTAGCAGGCACATCAATTCCTAATTTATATATGATATTTTTTGTAATATCTCCAAAACAACAGTCATAGGCAGTTGGACTTCCTGTAGATATCCATGCCATTCTTTCTAGCCCTGCCCCCATATCTACTACCATTTGTTTAAGCTTTGTGTATTCTGTTAATTTTCCTTGAAATTCAGTAAACACAGCATTTCCTAATTCTAAACCATTGACAAAATATTCTAAAGATGCCCCGAAAGAACCTCCGCCTTCCCACACATCCTCAACGAAAACTATTTCATTTTTATTAATTCCAAATTTTTCTGTCAACAATCTAAAATCTAATTCTATGCATTTATCTTTCCAATATCCTCCAGGCTCATTGTATATACTATGTTGACCAATCATACAAAAACTAGAAAAATGTTTTCCAGTTGTTCCGACATTTTCTATATCGTTAAATCTTAAACATATCTGAGGTACCAGAAGTGGATTTGCTGGTAATTCAAAAATTACTTTGGAATCAATAATTCTTTGGAAATTTACTATTGATGCAATCGTAAAATATAGATCTTCTCTCCATCTGCACACTACTGGATATCTATTTATTATTGTATGATGATTTTCAGCAAAAAAGGATTTTATTGCGTGCAGAGATTCTACATAATCTAATCTTTTATTCTTGTGCGGATTGCCAATAAATGAATAACTATCAGATTCATCTTCTGGACATAATGTTTTATTGTCGTCTAGGGACCAAAAAAATCTATTACATTTAATACATGGTCGACGTTCAAAATTATATTCCTCAAATAACTTAGTTTTATAATATTTATCAGGGTTTAACGAGAATTTCTTAATGTCTATATCCATATTATTTTTATAGATATGCTAGTTATTAATTATCCATATTATGAAATAAATATAATAAAATAAATA
>JAHRAP010000086.1 GCA_020027255.1 Nitrosopumilaceae archaeon
AGAAATATTAACAACATTCAGAAATATAGAAAAGAAGTTCTAAAGTACTTTGATATTTACAACAAAGTTTTTAAATTTGTCAGGAATAAGATGAAAAACGAATTTAACATTATAAAACAATTACCAGATCTAATTTCCATATTCAAATATATGAAAAAAAATGAAGATAGATTTGGTATGAAAATTAATATGAGAGATTTATTAAAAGTTGCCAGAGCCTAATTAAACACCATACTAGAAAAATTTTGTCGAGATGTTCTATTAGAATCCATACAATAATTATATATTATTGTCGAATATTGGTGCAAGATATTTTTAATAGGGTTAATTTTTCTAGATGTATAAAATCCAGGACAATCTCCAGTGAATTGGAAAGTAGAATGTACATTTATAGAATTTTTTTTATTTTCTAACCATACTGAAAATGGATAAAGATAACAAACGCTAGGTCTATTAGGGTGTAGCATACAATAACCTTTTTGATCTAGGAATCTACATTTCATGTGTTTACCATCATCAGAATCTGTTTCGTGTGACTTCCGTTTTAAATTAACTGTAGCCATCATAATATTTTGGCCATGTGGACTTAATTCGTTCCATGTGGTAACTAAAGTTTCATTGTTTAGAAAATCAGATGTTTGAGGATATTTATTTTTTTTGCCAATCAAGATTATGTCGTCTGATGTTAATGGCAATCTACCTTGACGATCACAGCAATTATTACAATCTGGCCAAAAACATTTCCATAAAACAAATTTTTTAAATTGAGTTAAAAACGGAATATGAAATATTACTTTGTTGATTTTGATTACATAGTCATCAACTTTATTTATTTTTCCAAGCATAAAATCACTAATTATCGGATCTACTCTCCAATTTTTGCGAAGCAGATTCATTGAATGTTCAATTTCATTGTGTGGCAATTATATATTGTTGGCTCAAGAACTGTTATTAATGTTAACCAAAAAAGGGAAACATGCTACAGCTACACAAAAAAGACGGTTCACATGGACAAATATAGTTTGGCCATTAATATTAGAACAAAATAATACTACATTTACATTAAAACAATACCAAAAAAAAAGAAATGATGTGTGCAAAAAAAATAACATGGGAATAATAATTGCTTCTCGAGGATTAACTTCGTTACTAAATAAAGAAATTATTTTTAAAGAAAAAGATGTATATTTTGTTCATTATAGATTGATACCGTACATGAGACTAAGATCTGATTGTTCTTATTCAACAGCAGTTCATGAAAGCCGCGTCAGGTGATAACAGTTAATATGTTTTAATTTTAATAATGTGCTTAATAGCCCGATAGTCTAGCGGTCAAATAATGACAAGAGATTCCATGCTCTGGATCTAAATGAGTGGATACGTGGAGGCGGCAGTTCAAATCTGCCTCGGGCTATTAAAAGTTTTATCTCGAAGCTTGTGCTATTCTTTCCAGTTCACGTTTTTTTTTTATTGATGGAGCGTTAGGATCGTTATTAGATGCCAAAATAAGTTGCTCGGCTAAATGCTCTTCAATTGGTTTGGGGTTCGAAAAAGTAGCTTCTTTAATTGCATTAGTAATGAATTTGAGTGCAAGATCTACACGTCGTAATGGAGATATATCAACAGAGACATGATATACAGTTCCGCCATATACTATCCTAGTAGTATCTTCATTTGGAGCTGAATTTTCTACAGCCCTAACTAAAACTTCTACTGGGTTTTTTTCAGTTTTTAGGTATATTATATCATATGATGTTTTAATAGTATTAATAACACGTATTTTCTTGCCGCCCATTCTACCTGTATTTTTAGCATATTTTTTTCCGAAGTGCATCAGTTTATTGATTAATCTCTCTGTTACATTCACATTAATTTTATTGAATCTACGTAATGCTGATCTTCCAAAGGTCAATGGTATTATCGTAGGTTTGAGAGAAATAACATCCTTAAGACCAGGATCATTTATTTCTATTTCAGATATATCCCATTTTCTAAATAATAAAAATTTGCTTGATTTAAACATTTTATCTTCTCGGTTTTTCTTTCTTTCCAATAATAAGTTCATGTAACGATATGCCATTCACTTTAAACACTTTGTATCTAACTCCAGGAATATCACCCATAGCACCACCTTGTGTAGCACCCATCCCTTCAACATGGACTTCATCATGTTCATCAACAAAATTCATAGCACCGTCACGTGGCAAAAATGCTGTAACAGACTTGCCATTTTTAATAAGTTGTATCCTGACACATTTACGTACAGCTGAATTCGGTTGTTTAGCTTCAATACCAATTTTCTCTAAGACTATTCCACGTGCTTGTGGGGCTCCTGATAAAGGATTAGTTTTTTTATCTAAACCAAACTCGCGTCTTTTAAATGTAGATATAGACCAACGTTGTTTCTTTCGTTTTGTTTTTAATACGCGTCCTGCAAATAAACCTAATGGAGATTTTGCCATATTATAATGTCACCATACAGTTTTGCCGCTGCTGTTTATTAAGACGTTAGTTATTTCGAAATATCTCTTTGCCAATATTCGTGCTTTGTCAGCATTACGTCCTTCTCGCCCTACAACTATACCTTTTTTTTTGGGATCAACAAGAACTATAGCTTGCATTGAACCATCTGGTTTTTTATTTAATTTTATTTCAGAAACCAATTTAGAATTAAGTATATTTTTTATGAACAATATAGGATCATCTGAATGTTCTACCAATTCAATATTTTTTTTGATGATGTTTTGCAATGATTTGATATGAGAGCCGCCTTTTCCTATTGCAAGACCCATTTTTCCAGAGTTAACAATAAAAATAACTCTGTTTTGTTTAATATCTTCGACACAATCTTTTGCTGTAACACCAGTTATATTTTGAAATAACGACAATAATCGCATTTGATCTGTAGTCAATTTAATAGTTTGCGGCATATGATTACCAGTTATATGTAAGTATTTTAGGCTCTCATTTAAACTTATATGATAAATTGTTTGATGATGAATCTACATTTTGCGATTCTTGTAAAAGTAGTTTGATATTTTGATCACTCAAAGATGTTATTGACATGACAGACACACGGAATTGAATACTAAATATTTTTTCGATCTTGTAATTTGAGTTTTGGATGATTATTACAGGTATATTTTCTTTTTTGGCCTCTGATATTATTTGTTCCAAAATAGGATTATTAATTAATTTAGATATTA
>JAHRAP010000033.1 GCA_020027255.1 Nitrosopumilaceae archaeon
CGGCGATTACGTGAAACTCAAAAAATTAGAGAGTTAATGCAAGAGAAAATAATGCAAAAAATAATAATGCATGTAGATTTTGATTATTTTTTTGCACAGTGTGAGGAAATAAGAAATCCAAAAATCAAAAATAAGCCTGTGATTGTATGTGTATTCTCAAATAGAGGTAACGATAGCGGAGTAGTAGCGACTTCAAATTACATAGCTAGAAGATATAAAATAAAATCTGGAATTTCAATAACATTAGCAAAAATGAAACTTGGAAGTAGAAATGATGCAATATTTATAAAATCTGATTATCAATATTATTCAAAAATTTCAGATAGTGCAATGCATATTATCAAAAAATATGCCAATATTTTTGAATATGTTGGAAAAGATGAAGCGTATTTAGATATATCAAAAAATTGCAATAGTAATTATGAAAATGCTAAATCCATATCAAATAAAATGAAAGATGAAATTTTAAATAAAATTAGAATGACTTGTTCTATCGGTATATCACATAACAAATTAATATCGAAGATTGCATCTGCACACGAAAAACCTAATGGTTTAACAATTGTAAGGCCTGAAAATGTTAGTAAATTTTTAAATAATATCGAGATTTCAAAGATACCTAGAATTGGTTCAAAAACCATGAAAAGAATTGCTGAAATGAATTTATACACAATAAAACAATTACAAGAATTAGATATTTTTAAAATTAACCAATTATTTGGAAAAAAGTTTGGTTCATATATATATAATTCAATAAGAGGCAGATGCCCAGAAGTAGTAAAAATCAAAGAACCTGTAAATCAGATTAGCAAAATAATTACATTGCAAAATGATTTAAATGAATATAAATATATTTTACAAAATTTATTGTATATATGTAAAAGTATACATAAAATTGTCGTCGCCGAGAAGAAGATGTTTAAAAATGTAACAATACAACTAGTACATACAAATTTAGTGAGTAAAACTGCATCGAAAATGCTATTACGACATACAAATAATAAATCCGAATTCGAGAATGTAATCAAAAATTTATTAATAGGCATGCTTGATAAAAATGATAAAATTAGAAGAGTTGGAATACGAGTTTCTGGATTATCGAGCAATGTGGATCAATCAAACATTAATAATTTTTTTTAATTTTATTTTCATGATTTTTTGATAATCTATATTCAATTGCAGTCACAGTCATCAAAAAAATAATCAACCAAGGAACAAATATAATTTCACCTGCAACAGAATGGAATTCTTCAAATTTACTTGGATTAGTAGATATTTTTAATGCAAATACAGATAAAAAAAATATTCGTATCATATTTGCAATAATAGTACCAATAACACCAACTATGAAATAGGCGAGTTTTTTTTTTATTACTATATTCATTTTTAATAGAAATGCAATCATAACTAAAGAATAAATTACAATACTATGTACACCTGCTGAAGGCCAAAATACTTGCAAAGCAAATGAACCATGATCCCCATCTAGAAATAATAAATTATTGTGTGCAATAGCAGTACCAATTCCAGTCATAGTGATCAAGAACGCATCTATTTTTACCATATACTGCACAGCATATTGTAATAGGCCAAGTGTATCGTAAGGAAACATAGCGTCTAAAAACAATATTATCGAATTGCCTATTAGAAATATTGGAGACGCAGGAGCTAATTTTATCCAGTTACGACCCAAGAATATAGTGAGAATGCAAATAACAAAAATAGCCATAACTAAAAAATCCCACATTATGAGCCAAGAAGAAGATAAATTAACATCATACAAAGATATTAAATTTTCAAAATATTCTCCAAGACCGTATGGTAATGAAATAAAATAAAATGCCGATGCAGATAATGCTACGATGGATAAAACTATTTTTAGACGAGTTGAATTAATATTATGTAAAAAAAATAATTCGATAAACACAAAAGTTAAAGCAAAAATAAATCCACCCCTTCCTTGGTTCCAACTTAAATTAAAACTGTCAGGGTAGATAATTAATACCAATAAAGTGGGAATAAATAATATAAAAATTATATGTGTATTTCTATGATTCAACCAAGATTATTAATTAATTAATAAATTAAGTGTAGCTTTCGATATAATTTTTGAGATTAATTTTATCAAATAATATCATTATTATGCTAAAATATAAAAAACGATAAAATAACTGCAAATTTGTTTATTGGTAATGACTCAGATAGGTGTTATTGGAACTGGCATGTTAGGATATGCTATATGTACACGCTTACTAAAATCTAAGCTTAAAGTAATTGTGTATAATAGAACAAAATCAAAAGCATTAGATCTTATTGATTTAGGCGCAAAAATAGTAGAAACACCTAAAGAAGTAGCATTAAACTCTGAAATAATTTTCACCGTTATAAAAGATGCTTCATCTGTCAATGCAGTATCATTTGGTAAAAATGGCATCATATATGGAAACCATAAAGATCTTGTAGTATCAGATATAAGTACTATAAATCCCATTGACTCAATTGAAATACACAAAAAATTTTCAAAATACAATATATCAATGCTAGACACACCAGTAATGGGAGGTCCAAAAGCCGCAATGAACGGAGAATTAATTTTAATGGCGTCTGGCAACAAAATAATTTATAAGAAATATAAAAATATTTTTAAACGTATTGCTAAACAAACGTTTTATTTGGGCAAATATGGAACGTCACATTTAATAAAATTGTCAATGAATATGCAAATAGCATTTTTAGCCATATCAATTTCAGAAGGCATGATTCTTGCTAAAAAAGCTTCGATAGATCCTAAACGGTTTTTAAAAATATTGAATTCAACATATTTCAAAACTGGAATGAGTGAAAATAAAGCGTATAAAATGGCCAACAATAATTTTAAACCTACATTTATGTTAAAAAATTTAAAGAAAGATTTGAATATAATTGTATCAGTTGCACGCAGTTTTAATTTGAATCTTCCGATAACTAGAAAGATTAATTCAATATATCAAAATGCAGATCACGAAGGTTTTGGCGAATTAGATTATACTGGAATCTTTTCATATTTAAATAAGATATCAAATACTAGTGACAAATTATAGTTTTCATCTTTCGTTGATATTTAATGGTTTAGACTCAATACCAAGTTTGTTTAAATGATCAGAGAATTCTTTTGTGAAGCCATGGACAGTATATACTTTTTCGGCATTTGTCTTATACACAACATCCAACAACTCATTGAAGTCACAATGATCACTTAGTGGAAACGAATAATCGTGTTGTCTCCCGAAAAAAAATCTCTGTGAATTAGCCCATCCAGTAAAACCTATTGTCACTGCACCGAACTTAGATTTCATTTTAACAATAAATTGATTTTTTTCAGACATGAATGGTGCGATCATTATCCAAGGTTTTTTGTTCAACAATCCACGTTTATCAGCATCTATATCATTTAATCCAGGTTTTAGATCCATTCCAAGCGAAATGCACAAATCATTAATTTGTTTTACTTTATATTGATAATATATTGGATCCCAATGTGAAAATAATTTTGTTAATATTTGAGCTTTACCAAAAGCATGTCCCAATAATAATACTGGAATGCCCTTAGAATATAGATCAGATATTAATTTATTTACGTCTTTAACTATTTCATATAATTTGGGAAATTTAAATTCTGGCAAGCCAAAAGTGCATTCTGTAATAAGTGTTTTACATTTAGGAATGTCAATATTCTTTGTTATACCTTTATTACGTATACAAATATCACCAGTATAGAAAATATCATCGAATAATAAACCTTTGGACCCAATTACATGGTATGTATCAATCAAAGAAAATCCATCTAAAGATCGTTTGAAATTTTTCATGTTTATACCATACAAATTAGCTATTTTTGTGGTTTCAATAGATGTGAGTATCAATCCATTAACATCGTTAATAGTAGGAAGATGATCTTTATGAGCGTGCGATATGAAATTTATGGATTTAGGCAGTACATGTTTTGGATCTAAATTTACCAATGCGGTATTTGTTTTACAAACTACTCCATTTCTAGTATATTCTATTTGCATTATAAAAATATGAATTGCGTTATGTTTGATATAAATTACTGTACCATTGATCTTTTGTTAATTGGTTAATTTAGCCATTTTAATTTCAGGGAGAGGAAGTAATATGGAAGCTATATTGAATTTTGCGATTAAAAAAAAAGTAGTGAATCCAGTAATTATAATTTCGAATAACTATGATGCCGCAGGCATAAAGATTGCTTCCAAATTTGGAATAAATATAAAAATCCTGCCAAATTTAAAAGATAGGAAAATGTATGATAAAAAACTTGAACAGATATTACATAAATATAATGTAACACCAAAAAATGGATTAATATGCTTAGCAGGGTTTATGAGGATTTTGGGTGAAGGTATAATTAGAAAATACAAAAATAGAATTATGAATATTCATCCATCTTTATTACCAGCATTTGCTGGTTTAGGTGCGCAAAAACAAGCTATAGAATATGGAGTTAAATATAGTGGGTGTACTGTCCATTTTGTAGATGGTGGAATAGACACAGGTCCAATAATTTTACAAGATATAGTAAAAATACAAGATGATGATGATCACATATCGTTAGCTAAAAAAATACTTCATAAGGAACATCAGATATACCCTAAAGCCATAAATTTGTTTGCGACTAAAAAATTAATTATCGATGGAAGAACAGTCAAAATAAATGATAGTACACTAAGAAATTAATTATATGAATTATTTATGATTATAATGGCAGGAATCAAAATAGATGGAATTCAAATATCCGAAAAAATTAAAACTCAAATCACAAAAAAAATAAACAAATTAAAATCAAATGGAGTAAATCCATGCCTAGCCACTATATTAATTGGAGATAATCCATCGTCAGTCACATACATAAAAAAGAAACATGATGCATGTAAAGAAGTTGGTATTAAAACCATAGATCACAAATTACCTCATAACATATCACAAAATGATGTGAATGTATTGATAAACTCATTGAATGGTGATGGCAAAGTTCATGGCATATTAGTTCAATTACCATTACCAAAAACATTGGATAGATTTGAAACTATATCACACATATCACCTAAAAAAGATGTGGATGGATTGACACCATATAATTTAGGTATGCTTACTATGGGCAAAAAAATTTTAGTGGCGTGCACACCCTTAGGCATATTAGAGATATTTGATCATTACAATATTCCAATTAGTGGGAAAAATATAGTAATTATAAATAGAACAGAATTGATTGGTAAACCACTATATAATTTATTATTAAGCAGAGATGCAACAGTTATATCATGTCATTCTTTAACAAGAAATTTAAAAAAGTTATGCAAAATAGGCGATATAATAATCACAGCAGTAGGCAACAGACAAAAATTTATTTTAACGAAAGACATGATTAAAGATAATGCAATAGTAATAGATGTAGCGATATCAAGATACAATGGAAAATTGGTGGGAGATACAGATTTTAAGCAAATAATAAAAAAAGCGTCCTATACAAGTCCAGTACCAGGAGGAGTTGGACCCATAACAGTTGCAATGCTATTAAAAAATACCACAATTGCAGCATCGTTGTGATTGTCAAACAAAATAAAATCAGTATTAAGAAGGATGAAGTTAGATGACAGAAATTCAATTCCAGAACAAACACGATTTGCATTAAGCCAAAAAATATGTAACAAGTTTATTCAAACTGACATATATATAAAATCAGATAGCATTGGTTGTTACTACCCAATTGGAAGTGAAGTTGATATCAAATATATATTTTTAGATATATTTAAAAAAAACAAAAAATTGTTTTTGCCCAAAATAAAAAACGATATCATCAATTTTACGATAGTTAAAAATTTAGATAGTTTGATAAAAAATAGATTTGGAATTTTAGAACCTGCAGCAGACAATAATCATACAATATCAAATAAAATAGATTTACTTATAGTACCAGCTATTGCAGTCACAAGATCAGGAATGAGATTAGGATACGGTGAAGGATATTATGATAAATTTCTTACGTTATACAAAATTAGAACTATTTCAATTGTGTATGACGACCAATTAATTAAATCCATACCAAATTCCGAATATGATTTGGTGCTAGATTACATAATTACGGAAACTAATTATTTTAAAACATAATTATAGCCATCATTCAATAGCGACCAATGTCGGTTCTACTATATTTTGATTTCCATTTAATTTGATTTGATATCTCATATGCTTGTATTGCAGCTAATTTTCGATCATTTCCTAATCCAACCACCCCTAACACTCTTCCACCGTTAGTCATTATTTGATCGCTTATTTTTTTGGTACCTGCATGGAATATCATATTATTATCTAGAATTAAATTACATCCATAAATGACTTCATTTTTAGCATAATTATTAGGATATCCGTCAGATGCCAACACAACACAAACTGCATGTTTTTGATCCCATTTTGGTGTAGGAGTATTAGATAATTGGCCGTCAACACATGCAATCAAATAATCATACAAATCAGACTTCATTCTCGCCATTATTGATTGGCATTCTGGATCTCCCATTCTAACATTGAATTCCAAAACATATGGAGTATTATTTTGGAGAATGATTCCTGCGTAAAGAAATCCAACAAACGGAGTATTTGTTTTGTTCATATAATATATAACATTTTGCATCATTTTTTGTAATTTATTTTGAATATCTACATTGATTTCTACTGGAGAATATGATCCCATACCACCAGTATTGGCACCTCTATCACAATCATAAATTCGTTTATAGTCTTTACTTGTTTCCATTGGAATTATAGAAGTACCGTCAGAAAGTACAATATATGATAATTCTCTACCTTGCAAATATTCTTCGATAACAATTTTCGTACCTGCGTCTCCAAATTTCTGTTTTAAAAATAGATTATCAAGTGCAGAAAGTGAATCTGTCAAAGTATTACAAATAAAAACACCTTTGCCAGATGCAAGTCCGTCTGCTTTAATTACTATTGGATGAGATGCTGATTGTGTATACTTTAATGCAGAATTATAATTATCAAAAATTTCAAATTTTGCGGTAGGAATGTTATACTTTTGCATAAAATTTTTAGACCAAATTTTACTTGATTCCAATTTTGCAGCTGTTTGAGTAGGACCAAAGATTTTCAGATTTTTTTTTTTAAATTTATCTACGATTCCCAATTTCAGAGGTATTTCAGGGCCAACAATAGTAAAACAATTATTAGTTATTGCAAATTTGATAAGTTGATCTATATCATCTATGTTTATGTCAATATTTACATGTGTGCCTCCATTACCGGGAGCAAAATATATTTTATCTATTTTGGTGCTTTGTGATAATTTCCAGCCTAATGCATGTTCACGCCCACCAGAACCAACTATGAGAACATTAACCATATGGCAATTGTCCTTATCTCATTAATTACAGTATCTACATTGTTTATAAGAATGATTTACTTTATAATATCATAATAATAAAAAATTATATATGCAAATAAATAATAAATTTGATTTAAAAGAGATAGAAAACAAAATTCGTACTCTAAAAAATTTTCAATTCAAAAAAATAATTCAAAGTACAAAAACTAAAAAGATTGTATTTATAGAAGGACCTCCAACAATGAATGGGCATCCTCATGTCGGGCATTTACGTGGTAGAATAATAAAAGATTTTTGGTATAGATACAACACACTAAAAGGATATTATATCAAATTTAATGCAGGATGGGATAC
>JAHRAP010000037.1 GCA_020027255.1 Nitrosopumilaceae archaeon
AAGCACTTATAGACAAATTTTTCAAAGGTGATATTAAATGACAACCATAATTGATGATTTAAAAAAGAACAAAATTCTTGGGCTGTTGAAAAACGAAAAGCGAATTGATTAATTTCATAGCTCCAGAAGCTATGTCTAATTTGTCTATTCCTATTAATGCATTAATCATTTCCTTAAATTCTTTTGGCTTTGATTTAATTATTGCATTTAATTCGCCCTGTTGTACAATTGATGTGATTTTCAATTTATTGAAGTCCACTCCTATTATATCTTCAACTTGTTTTGTCATAGATTCTCCAAACTGTTTTCTTTCTCCAGACACCAGTAGTGTTGTCTCTCCATTGATTTTTATTTCAATTAGATGAGAATACATATTTCCATTTCTATCTATTTTTCTTATAGCTTCATATTGTATTTTATTAACTAAAAATTTCATTTTAACATATGCGTGTTCACATCCTTTTTTGATTAAGCTTCTATTTGATTTTCTAACATGCTTTCCAAATAATACAAAAGTTATTGCATCAATTATGCTTGATTTTCCAGCTCCATTATGACCTATGAATATTGTAACGCCATCATCAAAATCTAATTTTGTGAACGAGTGTGACAAAAAATTATTTAATTCTATTGTTTGTATCATTTTTTCTTTTGAATTTTTCGAAATTTTCCGAGATTAGTATTTGCGCTTCATCTATTTTATCCGTTGATAGTAATGGTAATAATTCTTTTATCGCAAAACTCGCAACTTCATGATTAATTGAACGGCTAGCCAGTTTTAATAATTCATCGTCTATCTTAGCTGGCTTGTCGCTATATACAATTGTATTTTTTTGCCTTTCTGTTATTTTCCAGAAACAAAATAATGCATATTCAAAAATCTTTGATGTATGTGTTTGTATTATATCCGCGTCTATGTTATCGCCAATTATTTTTAATTCAACTATTGGTTTTAAATTGGTTTCATTAATCTCATGAATTATTTTGACTATGGATTGCTCCAATTCTTCATATTGTATATTGAAAGACATTTGTGGTCTTATGTTTAGTTTCAACCAACTTATTTTGGCTTCATTGCTAGATATATCCACTTCATAAAATCCTTTTGTTGTATTTTTTATTCCTTCGCTACTTGTTAACTCTATGGATCCTGGATATGATATAGGTCCATTTAAATGATTGAACTTTCTAATATATTTATCGTGTAAATGCCCCATTGCATAATATGTGAAATTTTTTGGAAGATCTGTAGAATTTAATTCGCCTGCAAATTTATTGATTTCATTAATGGCTTGGTGCATCACTAATATTTTGTGACAACCTTTGTATTTAGCAGCAATTATATCTGCATTTTTAAATTTTTGCTCATAAAATCGCATATCATTTTTTCTGATTTTATCAAACCCCGTTATCATTATATCTTTATAATAGATTGGTTCTCCGTTTCCAATATATCGTGAAAATCCTAGATTATTGTAAACAAAAGGTATGGGAGTAGCACGAATTCTACTTATATCATGTTCGCCTAGAATGAAAAACGAATCTATATTTTTTTGTTTCAATTTTTTGAGTTCATTAGCAAAATGAATTATAGCATTTCCAGTAGCACTTGGAGTATGAAAAATATCTCCAGAAAAAATTATGAAATCTACATGATCCTTAATAGATATATCTATAGCTTGTTTAAACGAATTGTATATGTCTTCTTCTCTATCCTTAGAACCATATTGAATTAAACCCAAATGTAAATCTGAAATATGTGAAAATAGCATTTTTAAAGCAACATGTCTTTGTTTACTAATTCGAGTGAATCTTTAGTTGTATTATTAAATAATGTCATTTTTTTCCATTCTTCTACAGCATCTGGATCAGATCCAATTATTTTTTCTTTAGCTTCGTCAATGTGTATTAAAGTTGGTAAATTTACACACTGTCCCACTAACACTGCGTCTCCTACATTTAATGACGTCAATTGTGAGATTAAATCTTTACTTATGGATTCCACGGCATATGCTATTTGTCTTTGATCATCTTCTTGAATTATTTTCATTATTGCGAATGATCCTATTTGACTCAATACATTTGAATCTATATTTCTTGGACGTTGAGATACAACACCTAAGCCGAGACCGAATTTTCTTCCTTCCCTAGCTATTTTTGATGCCCAATACTTGGCATGAGTATCTTCAAATTTTGGTATAAAGACATGTGCTTCTTCAATTATAACAAAAATTGGAGAACCAAATCTATATTTTTTATGTTTGTTTTTGGAGTTTTTGACTATTGTTGATAACTTTTTGTCAGTTAATAATTCTTGTAAATAGTATGCTAATACCACATTGGCCTGTTTTTCACTGAATTCTGACATGTTCATAATATTCACTCTAAATTCTTTGATTAAGCTAATGGGATCTATTATATCTGGATCTAATATATCTGCAAATCTATGCCGTGCATCATCTATCTTATCGCACACTCTGTCTGCGGAATGTCGATCTTCTTTTCTTTCTGGATTTGCACCAACAAATTCAACTTGTTTGCACAATTCATCCCAAAATTCCTTTGATTCTTTGACACCTTGTGTAAACGCCAAACGTAAAATTCGTTGTTGTACATCCGCATTCTCTCTTATTTCTAGAACGTCTGCTAATGTATTTGCATCTAATAACCTTGGGTTAATTTTTGCGTCCATCACATTCATTTTGCTGATGTTTAAGTTATCGTAGTCGTTGTGGTAATCAAAAATTATTAGTGTTCCATTAAGTTTTGCTATTTCTTTAGCAATTATAGCTACTAGATTACTTTTTCCCATACCTGTCATAGCTAATATTCCAAAATGTCTGGTTACTATTTTGTTAATGTTAATCTTTAATTCGATTTTTGGATTTCGCAATAAAGTCCCAACTTTAGACCATGACGAATTTGACGGATTGAAAACACTTTCTAAATCTTTTCTTGTAGCTTCTAATATCGGCGTTCCTGGAAACGGTGGTATTGCAGGTATCACAACAATGCCTTTTTTTAAGCTTGACAAAGATCCCAACACCATGATCTTGGTAGTAAAGCTTTTGTCTCTAGAATTAATATCAGCTATTTCTTTACTTTCTACAGCTTCATCATAATTATGAACATCAGTTAGCGCTGCGCTAGACACAATAGTTTTTTCAACAAGTCCTAAGAGTTTATTTTCTTCTGAATCTATCACCACATATTCTCCCACAGCAAGTGGTCTAGACGTCTGTGCAGAAATAGACGTGGGTTTAGATTCTCCTATCACAAATCCTATAATCATTCTAAAACTTCACGCGAACCAATTTCATTACTTAATCCGTATAAACTAACAAGCTTTGCAAGATCATTATTACTAATTTTGCATTTTTGGTGAGCCAATTTTAGCGCGTATGGATATCCTCCAACACTGTTTTTGTATATCATATCTATTGTTTGTTTAATCTCATTTTCAGAATAAGTATTTCCAAAAAATTCTAGTTTTATTATTGGTGTAGATTCACTTAATCTGACAAAAACTGAAGAAATTGATTTATTGTTTCCAAATCTGTCATCGACAAAAATTCTGCTGAAGCCTGGTTTTTTTGTTGCATGGTTGTAATAGAATATATCACTCGCATTTGATTTAAATTCTAGAAACTGTGTCCGTGTGTTGGATGTTTTAGAAATAAAAATCACATTATTGTTTTTTCTCATAATCTTAATTATGGGAAGAGATAATTCTTTTTGCCGTGTCATGAATTGTGAATATAAAGAACCATCAACCAAAACCAAATTTGTTTCATCTACGCTCATTTCACATGCTTGGATTTCCATTTTGGCAGCTAATGATGACAATGAATTACTAGCGTATCCTATTCCTTGGTCATGCAAATCTGCAATTATCTTTCCGTCTGATATAATTGAAACAGCTGTAACTACCCATAATTCTAATCCTTGAAATTTGACACAATTAAAACTACTGTCTATGCCAGACACTAATACTGTCTTTTTTTGAGGAGTATATTCTATCCAATTTGCTCTAGCTTTTTCTAAAATATTATCAAAATTGGGTCCTTTTATACTTGATAATTCCTTGCTTCGTTTTTTTACAGCATCACGATAAACTGTATTTAACATAATGTTCATTCTTATTCATACGGATAAAATCTTTGGGTTGTATTTTTTATTAACTAATTGATAGCTAGAAATTGATTTATACAATACTTGAATACGAATAATCAATTGAAAAAGATCGGACTTTTGGGATGTGGTTCTATTGGTACTGAAATCGCTTTAGCAATTGATCGTGGAGAAATCAATGACGCTATATTGACTCATATTTATGATCAACATTTGAAACATGCGCAGAAATTAATGTTAAAATTAAAAAAAAAACCAATTTTGGTTAATAATGTAGCATTATTAGCAACATCCAAAATTGATTTAGTAGTCGAAGCTGCATCTCAACAAGCTATTAAAGATACAGCATTAGCGATAATTCAAAGTAGAAAAGATCTACTGATATTAAGTGTAGGTGCACTGGGCGACGAATCAATTTTTGATGTCATTACAGACGCATGCAAAAAATTTAATACTAAATTGTTTATACCATCTGGAGCTATAGCGGGACTTGATGGAATTAAATCAATAAAAAACGAATTAAAATCTATTACATTGATCACCAAAAAAAACCCTAAATCATTTTTAGGGGCTAATTTTTTTGATAATAACGAAATGGAAATACAGAATATAAAAAAACCAATTATTTTATTTGAAGGCAGCGCTAGAAATGCAATACGTCTTTTTCCACAAAACATTAATGTTGCAGCTCTATTAAGCCTGGCTGGTATTGGTTTTGATAAAACTCACGTTAAAATCGTAGCAGATCCTAAATTGGATAAAAACGTACATATCATAAAAGCGCAAGGCTTGTTTGGAAAAATATATGTGGAAATAGAAAATGAAATTTCGTCTAACCCAAAAACAAGCATGTTGGCAATATTATCCTCAATAGAATGTCTGAAATCTATATGTTCTAACAAGATTTGTATAGGTACATAACGGCAAAAATTGCCAGCAACATGACAAATAATGAAGTTATATGTGTATATTATTACTATTTAAATTCAGTTCTAAATATTATTAATATAATGTTACAAAATAAAATAAACAAATTAAAAAAAGAAAAAGATGTGGTGATACTTGCACATAATTATCAAATACCAGAAGTTCAAGATGTAGCAGATATGATTGGAGATTCGCTGAAACTTGCTAGATATGCATCGCAAGTCCAAAACAAAATAATTCTTTTTTGTGGAGTTCATTTTATGGCTGAAACAGCAGCAATAATAAACCCACATAAAAAAGTATTAATACCAGATCTAGAGGCTGGTTGTTCATTATCAAATTCTATAACCATAGATGAATTACGAAACTGGAAAAAAGAACATCCTGGAGCCATTACTGTTGGTTATGTTAACACTACTGCAGAAATAAAATCTGAATTAGATTATTGCTGTACATCTTCTAATGCTGTTGGAATTGTAAATTCGATACCAAGAAATAAGGATATATTATTTTTACCAGACATGTTTTTAGGATCTTATGTATCTAGGTTAACAAACAGACAAAATATGTTTATTTGGGCTGGAGAATGTCATGTACATGCAGGAATAACATCTCGAGATATAATCAAAAAACTAAATAATTCATCAAATACAGAACTTATGATACATCCTGAATGTGGTTGTACAACTTCAATACTATATGATTTAGCTGTTGGTGATTATGATGACCATGATGTTAAAGTACTATCCACAGAAGGGATGATGACAAGAGCCAAAATTTCTTCTGCGAAACAATTTGTAGTCGCTACTGAAACAGGCATCTTATATAAACTCAAAAAACAAAATCCAAATAAAACATTCGTCCCAGCTTCAGAGAAAGCCGAATGCCAATATATGAAAATGATTACAGCTCAAAAAGTGTATGAATCTTTATTAGATGAAAAATACGAAGTAAAAGTTCCCTACCATATATCTAATAAGGCTAAAATACCTATTCAAAGAATGTTATCAATACAATAAACTTTGCATTGCTGCAAAACACAAAACAATAATTTAATATCATTATGTAACATCCAAACTAAGATCTAATCCAATTACTGAATTAGTGATGGCGCCAACTGATATAAAATCCACTTTGGTCTTTGCATATTCTCTTATATTTTTAATATTTATACCGCCTGAAACTTCAATTTTTATATTTTTACGAATTCCTAGTTTAACCAATTCATGAATTGTAGAATTGATCATATCTACAGAAAAATTGTCCAACATAATTATATCTGAGCCAGATCTGGCAGCTAATAACGCACATTCTAAATTATCTACTTCTGTTTCAATGGTTTTATATTTCAATTTTGCTTTTGTAATTAAATGTTCCATTGATCCATTGATTGCTATGTGATTATCCTTTAATATTATGGACTCACTTAAATCCATCCTGTGTTTCACACCTCCGCCAATTTCAACTGCAAGTTTATCAAAATAACGTAATCCTGGCGCGGTTTTTCTGGTTGCATAAATTGCAATTTTTGAGTTTATTTTTTCGGTAATTTGTACCAATTTACTAGTACATGTAGCTATTCCACTCATTCTAGATAATAAATTTAGAACTGTCCTTTCGCATGAGAGTATCGTAGATGCTAGCCCGTCGACAATTAATACAGACTCTCCTTTTTTTACATGCTCTCCATCTTTTTTTAAAATTCTCACATCACATTTATGTGAAACAAACATAATCTTAGCAAATTTAATTCCAGCAATTATGCCATTTTGTTTGCTGATTATTTTAGCACGTATTTGTTTTTGTGGCAACAAGCCGCTACTTATATCGCCATTTCCTATATCTTCTTTTATGAATTCTTCTAATTTATCTTCTAAATTTAGTGTCAAGTCACTTTTAACGCATATTTTCCTTTCTTAGTAATTGTTAGCGTATTAGCTATTTTTGAATTTTGAGGATCTATAATGAGTACAATTCCACGCCAATCTGGTGTGAGATCTGATGATTTACAATTCCCGCATATTTTTCCAACTGTGATAAATTTGCATTTTCGGCAAGCAACTTCTCTAACCATTTTTACTTTTCTTAATTTTTATCTTTTCTTTTTTGTCGTTGATATTAGATTCTGCTTTTTTTAATTCTTCATTTATCCATTCTTCAGTTCCTAAAAATGGTTGCCTACATGTGATACCAATTTTTCCCATTGTTGCAGCTTTGCCCAGAGATACTGCAGTGATTCTAGTCCTTATGCCAGATCCAATTTTTAATGTTTTCCCACTCTGGTTAGCTAAAATTATGCCAGATTTTACATCACTACGTAAATAATCATCCATCACTTGAGATAAATGTAATAACGCATCTGTAGGACCAATTCTCACAAAAGCTCCAAAATCAGTAATATCTACTATTTCCCCATTCACTATTTCTTGCAGTTTAGGATAAAATGTCAATGCATCAAATTCAACTTTATGATATGTTCCGCCATCTCCAGTGATCATTTTTCCAACAGATTCGATATTTGTATCCATGATCATAATTATATATCCTAGATCAGAATTAATCATACTCTCATACTTTTCTTTTAATATTGATGTAGCAGCTTTGTTTAGATCATCGTTAAACATATTTGGTGGTATTCGTACAACATCAACTAATGTAGATATAGAAAACAACTAAATAAATTATGATTACTTAATTTATGAATCTTTGTATTTGTAATAATTTTTTAGTGTATTTGTTCATAGATTCTTTTGCTACTGCTTCTTTGTTTATAATTTCATTTGCATACGAAAAATCTATGTCTGTGTATTTTATATTTTTGATCGTGCCAATTACCCATAGGAATTTTTTGTAATTCAGATTCTGCGTCA
>JAHRAP010000046.1 GCA_020027255.1 Nitrosopumilaceae archaeon
TAATGCATAAAATTGTGAATTCTGGCATATGTATTTGGCACTCACATTTCTATTTAATATATATTCTGTTAGATCTTCAGCCATTCTTTTTGTCAGTGTTGTTATCAAAACTCGTTGCTTTAATAAAATTCGTTTATTTATTTCTAAAATTATATCATCCATCT
This sequence comes from Nitrosopumilaceae archaeon, assembly GCA_020027255.1. Taxonomy (GTDB): domain Archaea; phylum Thermoproteota; class Nitrososphaeria; order Nitrososphaerales; family Nitrosopumilaceae; genus WTHC01. The sequence continues at coordinate 165 of JAHRAP010000046.1, forward strand.
GATTTTTAGTAGGTTTAACATGTACTATTGGATCTAATAAACCTGTAGGTCGTATTATTTGTTCAACTATGTTTGAAGATTTTTGTAGTTCATATTTAGATGGTGTAGCTGATAGAAAAATAACATCATTCATATATTTTTCAAACTCATTAAATTTTAATGGTCTATTATCATAAGCGCTAGGTAATCTGAATCCATATTCTACTAACATTTTTTACGTGCATGATCTCCATTATACATTCCATGTAATTGTGGTATCGTGACATGTGATTCATCTATTATTAATAAATAATCGTTGAAAAAAAAATCTAATAAACATAAAGTTTTTCTCCAATATCTCTATTGTCAAAATGTCTAGAATAATTCTCTATTCCTCTGCAGTAGCCCATTTCTTGAAGCATTTCTAAATCGTAATTAATACGTGTTTCTAGTCTTTCTTTAGCAATTTCATCAAGTTCTGACAATCTTGATTTCAATTCTTGTTTAATTGATGTTATGACTCGTTCTATACCTTCATTGAAAATATGATGTTTTGCTGGAAAAATTTTTATTTTTTCTAACTCTTTTTTTCGTGTCAGGTCTATATCTGAAATAGATATACTTTTTATTTTATTTCCGTCAAAAGATATTGTTATTACTTTATTTTGATAAGATGGCATTACGTGTACTGCATTTGATTTTATACAAAAGCAACCTGATTTAGATCCATTATTAATTTTTTCATACATAGATGCTATTAATCGAGTCGCTATTCTAAACATAGATATTTTTTGATTTACATGAATTGAAATAGATGTATTTATCCATTCTACAGGTGATCCTATCGAATAAATACATGATACTGTGGCAATTATATTTGTGGGTTTTCCTGACAGTAACATAGTTGTTGCATTCACTCTCATTTTTTCTATTTCTGCATTTATCTTTGTGTTTTTTTCAATATACGTATCTGTTTGTGATATATAACTTTCAGGTTGATAGTAATCATAATAACTTACAAAATACCCCACATTATCATGTGGGAAAAATTGTTTAAATTCTGCATATAATTGAGCAGCTAATGTTTTATTGTGTGAAATAATTAAAGTATTTTTTGATACATTATTAATTACATTGGCAATAGTGAAAGTTTTTCCACTTCCAGTAGCTCCTATCAATGTTTGAATTCTATGATTTTTTACTCCCGCTATTAACTTTTTAATTGCATTTGGTTGATCGCCTGAAGGAATAAATGTTGATCGTAGATTAAAATCACCATTCAATTATTAACAAAACATTCCTACTAAATTTAAATCAATGATTATTAAATAACAATTTACCATTCAGGATCAGCAATCATTTTTAAATAATCTCCATTTGTTTCAAACCCCATTATTTTTAGTGTGTGCTTTGATGTATGTGAATTTTTGTTTAAAATTTTTTGAGCTAATACGCGGCTTCCATGTATGGGTAAATGTTGACCTATTTTATATTTTCCAGTCATGATGATTGGATCTATTCTAATAATCTTTACAACATCCAAGACTTTCATGTTATGTTTTATTTGTTTGTATCTTCCTTCGGGCTGATATTTTTCCATTAATGAATTTAGAGCAAATGCTTTTTCGTTTTTATTTTCTATTATATAAACATGACCTTTTATTACTACGCTAACATATAATGTATCTGCAAAAGACGCATCATATTCATCTTCGAAGTAACTAGGCAGATATTCAAGTTCTTTATCTACTTCAAATCCAACTTTGATATTTGAATTCATGTTAGTAAGTTTTTCTCCTATTACATGAGTGCATATATATAGAATTATTTGCAAACACAAAATTCATTGGGATTATTTGTGGAAATCCATTTTTGTCAATTGTAGCTATTCTGCCAACATGTTCACTATTTAAGAATTTAATTATTTTATCACGTGATTTAATTTTTAATTTGCCTAAGAATTGCATACTATTTAATTATATATTTTTGTATTTATTTTTGATTATCATGTGATAATTAAAAATAAATATATATTATTAATTTAGTATTGTATGCCTGAAATAATTTGTAAAGATTGTGGAAAGAGATTATTTCATGAAAATGATCATACATTGAAAATTGAGCAATCTATACACCAAAAATTTTGTAGAAAAAAACAAGGAAACTCTTATAGTTATATGCATAGAGATCCAAATAATACATCTTGCATGGATGAAGAACGATGTAATGATGCTGATGGCAAGTCTATATTAAAGTAATAATGATAATCATTGTTCAAATATAACAGAACTTTTTTATAGATAGTTTATTAATTGTCTGAATTTAGCTATGATATAATAGTTGTAGGTTCTGGACCTGCAGGTTCTTCTGCAGCTTATTCTGCTGTATCTAATGATATTAAAGTGGCTATACTAGAAAAAGAACCATGTGTAGCTAATTCCGTTCGTACAAGTGGAGTCACATGGATCGATGACATTAAAAAATTTTCTATCCCTGAAAAGTTCTATAACAAAATTAAAAATTATTCATTCCATTCTCATAATAATAAAATATTAATAAAAGGAGATACACCATTCGCAGCTGTGCTTGATGTTCGTAAAACATATAACTTTCTAGCTCAACGAGCAGTTGATCGTGGAGCCGATTTATTCACTAATAATAATGTGACCAAAGTTCAATTAAATAAAGATCAAAAATTAATTAATATTAATCAAAACAAGTTTACATCTAAAATGGTGATTGATGCAAGTGGATTCAGATCTGTTGTAGCTAGATCTTTGGGATTGGTAAAACAATGGCGTGTATTTGGAACCGGAGCAGAATATGAATCCTATGCAGAAAATATTGTTCCAGATACATGGTCTCTCATGGTAGGAACAAAATATTCGCCATCTGGATATGCATGGATCTTTCCAGTAAACAAACATGTTGTACGTATAGGAGTAGGCATAACAAGACCTTATTCTGTCATAAATCAGATCAATCAACTAAATAAAATAATTAAAAATAAAGTCGGCCCGATTAAGGATCTAGGGAAGATAAATCCCATTGAGTTACATTATGGATTAATACCTAATGATGGTCCGATTAGAAATACTGCATACGATAATGTATTGCTAGTTGGAGATTCAGCTGGATATTCAAATCCTTTGGTACTAGAAGGTATAAGATATGCTATAAAGTTCGGCCTTATAGCTGGCGATATAGCATCTAAAGCAATAGCTGCAGAAAATTATTCTAAGAATTTTCTTTCCGAATACGAAAAACAGTGGAAGAAATCAATTTACAAGAAAATAATTTCGTCATATATGATCCAAAAAAGATGGCTAAAATTAAATGATAATGAGTGGGACGATGAACTTAATATTATCAAAAATTTAACTGCATGTGAATTGATAAATTTCATGAAATCTGATTTTGGATTGATTGATGCGATGAAATTTATCACGAAAAACCCACATGTTGCAGTCAGTAATTTTTTTAAAATTTTACATAAAACTTTCTCATAATGTAATTTCTAAATATGATTAAAATCCTGATTCGATTGGATTTAGTGGTTTAATCATCTCGCGTAATATTATTGTGGCAAAACAACCACGTGCCAAAGTAAATTCAACTACGTCATTATTTACGTTTTGTCTATAACAATTAATTATTGCATTTCTAAATCCTCCTTCATTACTAACTTCTTGCATTTTATCCAAAAAAAAGTCGCGTGGTTTTATTTCTTCATCTTTCAAAATTTTATCGATATATTGATGAAATCTGGTTTTCTTATAATAGGAATAACCAATCGTTGGTATGGCCAATTTCTGTTTGGGTTTTCCACTATATTTACATATTTTAGATTCATGATTAAAGCATATGTCTCCATCATAAGATTTGTATAATTCTTCATTATTTTCAATTGCAGTACTTAGCGTTTTATTAAAAATAAATGATTGATATGATTGAATAAAAAAACGTCTAATTGATAATGGTAACGCTCGTAAAGATTTCATTGGATCTGCATGTTTAATCATTTCTTGCAGTATTGTTTTTTCAAGATCCATATTATATGGAATTTTATTAATATATTTTGTATAATTACATTCATCACTTAATTTTTCTCTTATTTCAGTGTTTTCTATTGTATCATATTTTGATGTATATGACAATAATATCGTTATTGCTTTTAAAAATTCTTTTTGTAATAATGCTTTACCAATTAAATGGGTTATAGGCCTTTTTGAACCAAATCTCTGGTAGCCAAAGAAATTTAAAATTTTGTGATACTCATTAAATTTAATTATTGGTAACTCGGGTCCTGTTATCTTAATTTGAAACTCATTAGCTAGCATATGCTTTTTATTTATTTTTCTTGATAACAAACATATTTTTTTTAAAGTATATTTTTTTTCAAATATTTCATCTGGTGTGCTTGTTTTGTTTGTGGTACATACATATTGTTCCGTAGTAGCTTTAGCGTCTTTTAATCCTAATGAACTTAGTCTTATTTTATATTTTTTAAATATATGATTTAATGCATGGTTTGTATCCATATTTTGCTTTTTTAATTTATACAAAGAATATCCGCCAGTATTTGTTATCATTGATTTTACATTTTCAGATATTATTTCATTAACTATGAAATCATCTATATTTTTTTTAATACTTCCGCCACATCCTATAAATTTTGTACTGTATATACGTATTCCTAGTTTTTGATCTATATCTGGTATCATTGTGTTACATTTGTGGTTATGTATCTTGAAATTGTAATGTTATTGTTTCTGCCTCCGATCAAAAATTTTTCATGTAAATATGATGATGTCGATTTTACCATTAATCCAATATTGACAGATTCATTTTCATCTAACACTATTTTATTTTTTTGTATATCTGTAATTAAATTTGGATTGATGTTGTTGCTAATTATGTTAATTAGGTTGTTGTCTGCTTTAGATGTTATTGTAAATCTGATTTGCTCATCTTTATCTTTATGTAAATTTATCTCGTCACTTACATGAATGTTAAAAGTTGGATTAATTTCTGTGTTTATGTTTCCTATGTTATTCTCCACCCATTCTGTAAACCAAACACCATTTCCATGTGTGGTGAATGCGAATACTTGATTTATACCGCAATCATTAATCGATCCGCAATCTGACCAATTTGAATTTTTCGTAGGTATTAAATATTCTGTCAGTTCTTCTTTTTTAATATCAAAAACTGCAATTGAGTTAGACGTTTGTTCGTTAAAAATGATTTCGCCGTTATTGAATTCATTCCAATATGGTCTGGATATAGGCGATTCACTTGTTTTTGAATAATTTCCATATGTTGAAGGTGGCGGCTCAGACGTAACGTATCTAATAAAATTTTCTTCACGATAGTCAGATTTGAATTTAATAAATAAACTACTTGATGTATCTGTAATCCATACATTGTTATGATTATCCAAGCTTATTCCATTGGGTGTAATAACATAATCAGGTAAATCATATGTTTCCATATGTTTATTTTCTTGATCTTCGTAGTCTTTTAATTCTGATTTTAGTTGCGAATAATTTAATTTGATTAGCTTCCCATACTGTTGAAAAATCCAATTAGTGTACCAAATATTTTTGTCTGGATCTATTACAAATCCGCTTGTGAATGCATTTTCTAATGGTGATGCAACGACTAAATATTTTGTTTCAGTAGAAAACGGCATTGGATCTATGATCACAATTTTATTATTTGTAAAATCATTTAACACCATCATTTCTGAATTATTTATTTTTATACGTTGTAAAAGGGAATTTGCATATGAATATGGTATTTTATTGTATTTTTTATCCACTATATTTAATTGCCAAATATGATCTTGATCTCCGGCATACCAAATGCCATAGCTATCTGAATAATCCATTCCCCAGATCATTGATTTTTCATTTGATTCATATGTATTATTATTATATGTTATAAACAGCTTTTTGAATTGATTAAATTTTGATATACTATTATTAGTAGTCTGTGCAAACCATATGTTTGCATATGGATCATCTATAATGGCTAATGGCTGTATACATTTATTTGGTATTTTATATTCTTTCAAATATTCATTTGATTTGGTTTTATCATGTCCGCAAAATTGTACATTTTTTACTACTTTAGTATCGCTTATTTTATGTGGCATTGTTGATGGTAGCGATGAAACAGTAGCCCAAAATATCAATATGCTTACTATGAACATGAATAATATTGTGCCTTTGATTTTTTTCTTCATTTTTTTATAATTCTTATAGTAATTTTAATTTTGAGGTTATCATGTCTATGTCATTTTCTGGTGCAGGTCCTATTGATAAACATGTCGTTGTATTTGAATTTATTTGAGTCATGCCGGCATCAACAATTTTAAAACATGGCAAGTTAAATTTAATTGCTTCATTTTGTATTTGTGATAATTCTACATCGTCTTTTACTTTTAGCACAATTTTTTTTTGATTAATCCACCATTCATTGAACCAATTTGGATGAGTTTTTCTAACATTTTCAGCTCCTATTACGCATGCATGACCCACTTGGGATGCAATTTTACCTTTCCCCATTTTTAGATCCATCCTTACAATTATTGCCTGTTTTATACTCACAATTTTATTGAAGTATTGAATATTGAAAAACTTTTTAATAAATTTTTTCCATATCATAACAACAAATTTTAAAATTTAGTATAAGGAAACTATAAATCATGTTTAATTAAAAATCAATCATGTCTATATCATTACCAGTATGTGATTGTTGTCATAGACATATAATTCCTAACGATAAATGCGTTAAATTCAATTGTCCTAATTGTGGTTCAGTTTTGTTGTGGCGATGTCAAAGCTGTAGAGAAGCTGCGAGATTTTACTCATGTACACAATGTAATTTTGAAGGTCCATAATGGTACAAATATTATTAATCATGAAAATATATCCAGAAAAAGCAGATGCAGATCTAAATAATCTTGCACGTGATATTGCAATTTCACTCAGAAGTAATATGAAATTACGAAAATATGAAAAAATACCTCTAGCTTTTGGAATACACTATCTTAAATGTGAATTTGTAATTAATGAAGTTGATGGCGCACTTGATGAATTAGAAAAATTAATTAATTCTATTGATGGAATTAGCCAATATGAAACAATAAATCAAAGCCGTCTCTCTGTGGATATATGACATCATGTTAACTTAATAGATATTATTGTCACACAAAGAAAAAATTTTACATGTACGAATAGGTGAAGCAAAACAACGAGATATTGGAAAAAAAAGAGCTAGATTGAGCCAACAGATAATGAATAACCTTTATGTGATTCCTGGAGATATCGTAGAGATAATTGGACGTAAATCTAGTCATGCAATAGTGTGGCCGCCATATGATGATGAAAAATCCAATAACATCATACGTATAGATGGTCAAACCCGAAAAAATGTTGGGGCTTTACTAAATGATGTAGTTAAAATACAAAAATCTACTATCAAAAACGCTAAATCCGTTATTTTGATACCTATTAACGATGTAGTTACTATTGACAAAGAATTTACGGATTTTGTCAAGAACAGATTAAAAGGATTACCATTATCTTATGACGATGATATTTCAGTTATGATTCTTGGTAACTCGATAGATTTTAAGGTTAAAAAAATTTCCCCAAAAAATGTAGTGAAGATTGACAAAAATACAGATCTAATTATACTTAAAGAATCCACATTTGATAAAAAGATACGTGTTACATACGAAGAAATAGGTGGGCTGAACAAAGAAATAAAAGCGATGCGGGAAATTGTTGAATTGCCATTAAGACATCCTGAAGTTTTCAGCAAATTAGGTATCGAGCCTCATAGTGGTATTCTGTTATATGGCCCTCCTGGATGTGGCAAAACATTGATAGCTAAAGTACTTGCTAGTGAATCTGAAGCTAACATGTATTCGATTAATGGGCCTGAAATCATGAATAAATATTATGGGGAAACTGAAGCAAAATTAAGAGATATATTCAAAGAAGCTAAAGATAAATCTCCTAGCATAATATTTATCGATGAAATAGATGCTATTGCTCCAAAACGTGAAGAGGCTTATGGCGATGTTGAGAAAAGAGTAGTGGCACAACTTTTAGCACTGATGGACGGTCTTACTGATAGAGGCAATGTGATAGTCTTGGGAGCTACTAATAGGCCTGATAGTGTAGATCCTGCTTTACGTAGACCTGGAAGATTTGATCGAGAAGTTGAAATATCTGTACCTAACGTAGATGAAAGACTAGAAATCTTACAAATACATACTAGGGGAATGCCTATAGCTGAAAATGTTAATCTAAAAATACTATCAAACGAATTACATGGATATACTGGTGCAGATATAAGATCTCTGTGTAGGGAAGGAGCCATGAAAGCAATTCGAAGATATTTGCCAGAGATAGACCTTGAAACTGAAAAAATATCTTCTGAAATACTACAATCTATGGATATCCAACTGTCTGATTTTTATGATGCAATGCGTGAGGTGGTGCCAACTGCAATGCGCGAATTTTATGTAGAACAACCTAAAATATGGTGGCACAATGTGGGGGGTCTAAAAAAAGTAAAAAAAATATTAAGTGATAATTTAATTTCAGCCATTAATAATCCTGATAAATTTTTTAATATGGGGATCAAACCGCCAAAAGGCGCACTTCTTTATGGGCCTCCTGGATGTGGAAAAACCATTCTAGCTAGAGCTCTTGCTACTGAAAGTGGTGGCAATATGATATTGGTACGTGGCCCTGAAATTCTATCTAAATGGGTAGGCGAATCTGAAAAAGCCATCAGAGAAATATTTAGAAAAGCAAAAAACTCTTCGCCTTGTGTAATTATTTTTGACGAATTAGATTCTATAGCTAGATTCAAATCAAATGATGACAAAAATTATGGAGAAACTATATTGAGTCAGCTTCTTACAGAGATAGAAAACAGCTTGTCTTCTAGAGTAGTAATAATAGGTACTACTAATAGACCTGATTTGTTAGATATGTCTTTATTAAGACCTGGAAAATTAGATCTAATGTTGTATGTTAAACATCCTGAAGAAAAAGAAAGGCTAGAAATAATAAAAATTCTAACAAGTAGTATGCCTATATCCAACGATGTTAAACTGGAGGAATTATCTGTATCCGCCAAAAATTATTCTAGTGCTGATATATCTGCACTTTGTAGAGAAGCTGCCGTGCATGCAATGCAAAATAATTCTAACAAAATATGTAATGTAGATTTTGCTATTGGGTTAAAAATAATTAAACCATCTATTACCAAAGAAATAGAACATTGGTATTCAAATATAAGTAATAATATATCTAATGTGGTGCCAAAAATAACAGATAAAATATTCTATGGGTGAAGAAAATGAACATGCCATTTAAAAATATTATATATGATTTGATAAACAAACATAACTCAATTATTGATACTAATCTTTCTAAATTATTATCCAAGAATGGTTACACAATCAATGACGATAAATTTAATAAAATATTATTAGATCTAGAGATATCTGGATTTATCAAAGTGTCATGGCTTACAAAAAACACCAAGAGAATAGAAATAATACATCGACATGATGAAATAGATGAAGTCGAAATACAAAATAAAGAAATGGCCGAAAAAGATTATGAAGCCAGTTTTCCTGGTGTATGAAATACTATATTCTAAAATTAAATAAAGAATCTAAAGCTATTCCTACAAATATTATTGTAAGATAGGGCGCAGTAATTTTGTATGCTTTCCATGCTGTTTGTGACGTGGGATTTTTTGTTAATTTATAGTGATATAACAACATTAGCATTCCAAAAAATGATGCTACTGTTAAATATACTACGCCCAAACCAAACATACATAACATAATTGAATAAGGTAATAAGATCATTGTGTTGACAAAAATATATTTAGATGTTTTTTTCATACCTATTATAACTGGAAGCATTGGCACTCTTGCAGCTTCATAATCGTCTTTCATTTTCATTGCTAAGCACCAAAAATGTGATGGCGTCCAAATAAAAACAAGCATGCCTATTAGAAAACCTGTAATATCCATACTATTTGTAGCAGCAGACCAACCGGCCATTGATGCTGCACTGCCTGCAAATCCTCCTATTACAATATTAGACGGACTACGACGTTTTAACCATGCTGTATATATTATTACGTAAAAAAATATGCCTATAAAAATAAACAGCGTAGACACATAATTAATAAAAAATACACTGTATAAAATGGCAAAAATGCTTATCGATATACCATATAACAGTACATATTTTTGATTCATCCTGCCTGATGGTATTGGTCTTTTGCGAGTTCTAGTCATCATGGGATCTATATCTCTATCATAATAATGATTCAACGCGCTAGATCCTGCTGACGCAAAAGCTCCTGCAATAATTATATGGATCATATTTAAATACGTAAAATCAATATCATGCATTTCACTTGCTGTATACATAGAAGTAACTGCAGTAATAACTAATAACAATACAATTCTCGGTTTCGATATCTCGAATATTTCCTTGAAGACCAATATTATCAGATAAATCTTATTAACAATTTAATTTATTCGTCGCCATAATTCAAAAGAATTAATTAATATCAAATACCACAATTACAAGAATATGAGTAATTGGGATCTTATGATGCCTGGAATGGGACTTTCAGCTATAGGATTAGTAGGAGTTGTAGTATCTTATTCTGGAATAGCGCATACATTTATAGATGGTATGCATGCGCTCACTGGCTTGACAATGTTTTTTGGTCTTATTTTTCTAGCTGCAGGAATACTTGAAGGTGGTGTTTCTACAAGTAATAAGGCAAAAGCTACCACACTTGTAATATTGTCAATCACTCTTTCATTCGGCTTATATGCATTTACGCTTAATACAATATCTTCCTTGCCTATATTTGCAGGAATTTTGATATCGATATCTATTCCATCTATAATAATAGCTTACGTTTCGATGAAAATACCTGAATATACTAAGCCCATATCAATAATTTTCACATTAGCTGTCAGTGTTGGCATAATCACATTTGTAATATTCAACTCACAATATTCTGATATGTTGAATATTTCAGAGGAAAGTGATGCTGAGAAAATCCAAACACCTGAAATAGATCTTGATAATGTCAATATGGTAGATATATTTATTTTGTTAAATTCGTCAGAACAAAATAATCCAGACTATGATCCAGACATAGCTAAAGTTAAACTTGGTGATATTATTAAATGGACTAATATTGATACCGTGTCCCATACTGTTACAAGTTCTAATGATTTTGGAGACACATTCGATTCTGGATTAATGAATGCAGGTGACGAATTTATATTGCAGACATCTGACGTTGGAGTAGGCCAATATGAATATATGTGCATAGTCCACCCTTGGATGGTCAGTAGCATAACGATAGAATAAAACTTGAAATGTGTAATTTTAGACAATAAACACAAACAAATTTTATATAATCATGCGTATGATCAATATCCTAACGAATCTTGTGCATTATTGGTAGGCCATATACAAAATAATTGTTATATTGTAAATACTGCATACCTCACCCAAAATCAAGATTTTTCCACCACTAGATTTTCTATATCTGCTGACGATTTAATAAAATGTTATTCACTTGCTAACAAAAAACAGCTTGAAGTGGTTGGTATATTTCATTCTCACACTCAATCTTCATCGTATCCGTCACAAACAGATAAAAAATTCATGGAACTAAATCCTATCTGCTGGATTATTTTTTCGTATACTAAAAATGATTTTAAAGCATTTGTATTGAATACTAATATTGAAGAAATTCCAATATATGAAAACGAACAAACCTCAATTTGTAACGAAACTCAATTTGATATTATAAATATGTTTAGTTATTCGAAATAAATATGGGCTTTTTTTAACATCATTATGGAAGTACATGTATATGATACATATGTAAAAGCACAAGATGGTCATACAATGCATTTTGATGTGATCACAAATATACAAGATAATGCAAAAGCAATAGAATTTGCTAAACAATGGTTGGCCAATATTGGAGAAAATGATGCTAAAGTCACATCTGAAGAATGTCAATTTTGTCATTCTCAAGGTGCTCCTGAACCCATAGTTAACGAAATCCAAAAAAACGGCTTCTTCATCCAAAAAATGGAAGGATGCCCATAAATTCAATTTGTAATAATTGAAAACCTTTTATCTTTATTTTATTAATGTATAAAATGGAAACTACTTATTCAAAATTAACTGTAGAAGGAGATAAAAAAACTAATTGGATATGTGGATGTTTTGAAACTGTAGATAGT
>JAHRAP010000048.1 GCA_020027255.1 Nitrosopumilaceae archaeon
TATTGTGGTATAACGTAACTTAGCATCTTTATGAGCAACTAATTCAACTACAGCTGAATGTAATGATTCTGAAGAATATACAGGAGCGGTGCATCCTTCTATGTAATGACACTCAGCACCTTCATCAATAATAATTAATGTTCTTTCAAATTGACCTATGTTTTTTGCATTTATTCTGAAATAAGCTTGCAGAGGCATGTCTACTTTAACGTTTGGAGGCACGTAAATGAACGATCCGCCGCTCCATACCGCACTGTTCAAAGCTGCAAATTTATTGTCTTCTGGTGGTATTATTTTACCAAAGTATTTTTTAAATAATTCAGGCTTATTTTTTAGTGCAGTATCAGTATCCAAAAAAATCACACCCTGTTTTTCTAAGTCGTCTCTAAGGTGGTGGTATACCACTTCAGATTCGTATTGAGCCCCTACACCTGCTAAAAATTTTTTTTCTGCTTCCGGAATACCTAATTTATCAAACGTATTTTTAACATCTTTAGGAACATTATCCCAATCATTTTCAGTTTTTTCTGATGCTTTAGCATAATAATATATATTTTGAAAATCTATTGAATTAAGATTTCCACCCCATTGCGGCATTGGTTTTTTCATAAATATATCAAAAGCCCTTAATCTAAAATCTAACATCCATTGTGGTTCGTTTTTATGTTTACTAATTCCTATAATTGTGTCTTTAATCAACCCTTTTCTACTAAGATGAACATACATATCAGTAGAATTTTTAAAATCATATTTTGAATAATCCATTTTAAGATCCTTTGTATCCATGTTATGATTAATCATTTTATGTTATAAATAGATTCTACATATAATACTACTTGTAGATGTGAGTAGACCAAACAAATATTCTTATAAAATAGCAGAGATGGTTTTGATTGCTCCTTTTATAGTATAAGATTTAGCGGTTATGTTTTTCACATTAAATTTAACGAGCTCGTGAGATGTAGTAGGCCCAATTGAAACTATTTTAATATCACGTAATTTGTTTTCTATGGTATTACTGTCACAATATCTCAAAATTATTTCGAAGAACGATTTGACTGAAGATGAGCTTGTAAAAATGATTCCGTCTACTTTACCATGTATGAATAATTTATGAAATTTGGTCCATGTTTTAACATCATGGAATGTAATTGTATCATAAACATAATTTTCTTTAACATGTAAACCAATTTTTTGAAGAAGCATAAACAAGAACGGCGTAGAAGCACTACTACGTGGCACAATTACTTTTTTGTCATAAGCATTAAGTTTGGTAAAAATTTCACCTATGCCCACTGAAGAATATCTAGTTGGCATATAAGACACTTTAATATTTTCATGTTCTAATGCACATTTTGTTTTTGGTCCAACTGCGACTACTATAGTATTTGCTATTGCAAGTTGGAGTTTATTGTATCTAGAAACATTAGTAGCTTCAGAAAACAATAACTTAACAGCTTTTGCACTCATAAAAATAGAAAAGTGAGGCTTATAATTGATTACAGAGTTAATGAATTTATCTAAGATGTTATTCTTTTTTATTATTTGGATAGTGGGTAATGCGAAGGGAATTGCATTTACATGTTTCAAAGAAGAAATGAATTCTCCAGATTCATTTTCAGATCTGGTTATAACTATTGTTTTACCATCAATTGTCATAAATATCACGTTTGGAAATGGTTTTAGCTAAACTTACAACATGGCCTACTACTATTATTACAGGTGGCAGTACCTGAAGATTTTGTATTTTATTAGAGATTGTAGAGATTGTTCCTAGAATCGTTTTATGGTTTTGCATAGTACCGTGTTGGATCACTGCTATAGGCATATTTGTGTTCATTCCACCGTCAATAAATTGTTTGCAGATAGAATCAAGTTTAGACAGTCCCATAAATATTACTATTGTATCAGCACAACCAGCCAATTTTTTCCAATTTATATTTTTAGTTTTTGAAATATTTTCACTACCAGTTACGAAAGCTAATGATGATGCGATTTTTCTATGTGTTAATGGTATTCCAGAATAAATAGGTGCTCCAATTCCAGAAGATATGCCCGGAACTATTTCAAAGTCAATCATATGATTCTTTAAGTATTCCGCTTCTTCACCTCCACGTCCAAAGATCATTGGATCCCCACCTTTGAGTCGTACTACATGTTTCTTGGTTTGAGCAAATTTTAGCATGAGTTTATTTGTATATTTTTCTTGATGAAGATAATCATCACCAATACTTCGTCCAACGTATATTTTTTCTGTTTGTTCAGGTATTAATGAGAGTATCTCTTTGCTGACAAGTCGATCGTATAAAACTATATCAGCCATTTTGATTAATTCGAACCCTCTGCGCGTTAATAAATTAGGATCCCCAGGTCCAGATCCAACTAAATATACTATGCCAGTCACATATCACACCATATATTGAAATTTGTTTGCCAACCTATTGCCATTTTGTCAATACCTTGCATATAGAGATCTTTATAGACAGCTTCACCTATTTTCTCGGTGTTATTTTTATTTGTTTTTTTGGTTGTATTAATTGATTTTTTGCCATCTATAGAATAAGCGGTAGCAGATAATAGTAATGAATTACTATGTATTTTAGCGTATGCAGCGATTGGAAATTTACAACCTGATTCTATGAAAAATGAGAGTGATCTTTCAGCATCTGCTTCTAATCTAGAATGATCATCTTCAATGGTTTTTAACATTTTAATTACATCAAGATTATCTTTTTTACATACTATACCTAATGCGCCCTGACCAGGAGATGGTGGAAAAGAAAATAATGGCAAATTTGAAAAATTTCCACGATACCCAATACGAACAATACCAGCTTTTGCAAGTATTAATCCGTCCAGTTGTCTATTAGTCAATGCTTTTATTCGGGATTCGATGTTGCGACGTATAGGTTTTATTATTACATAAGGACGTATTCTAGTGATTTGTATAGCTCGCCTAATGCTACTTGTTCCTACGATAGCATTTGTTTGGATTTTATTCAGCGTGAGGTTGTTGGCCGATATAAAAATATCATTTACCATAGATCGTTTTGGCACACAACAGATGATTAACTCAGAATGTAAACTGGTAGGAATATCTTTCAAGCTGTGTACCGCAAAATCTATTTCACCATGTAGTACAGCCAAATCTATTTCTTTTTCGAATACGCCTTTTCTATTCATCATAAAAATTGGTTTATGCACTACATCACCTTTTGTCAAAATAGTTTTAATTTCATATTCATTATTTGGATGAAATTTTTTTAGTTGTGAAATCACTTCGTTAGTTTGAATTAAAGCTAATTTGCTTTTTCTAGTACCCACCAGATATTTCAATTCTTGATGATCTTCAATGATTTTGCATATGCGTCTATAGTTTTGTTGATATCAATATCAGTGTGAGCATAAGATATAAAAACAGACTCGAATTGCGATGGAGGTATAAAAACACCACTAGTTAAAAGAAAACTAAAAAGTTTTTGAAATTTTTTACTGTTGGCTGTTTGGCATGTTTGATAATTGGTAACTGGAATATCAGTAAAGAAAATTTGATACATAGAATTCATACTATTAATTTGATGTGGAATATTTAGATCTGTTGCAATATCATCAATTGCAGATGTAAGTTTTGTACAATGTTTGTTTAGTTTCAAATATAATTTATTTTTTAATTTGTTAATTGTCTTAATTGCATGTATTGCAGCAGTTACAGATATTGGGTTACCTGCAAACGTGCTAGCTTGATATACTTTTCCAATAGGTGCCAAACATTCTAATATTTCATGGTTGCCGCCAACAGCACCTATAGCAAAGCCATTACCAAGTATTTTTCCAAGTATAGTAACGTCAGGTGTGATGCCAAACACTTTCTGAGCTCCACCGTCAGATGCTCTAAAACCAGTGACTATTTCATCGAATATTAGTGGTATACCATAATCACGTGTCAATTTTCTTACTATTTCTAAATATTTTTTTGCCGGAGGTATAACACCCATATTTGCTAATATTGGTTCAATTATAAATCCAGCTATACTTGTGTTTTTTTGAATTACATTTTCTAATTCATCAATGTCATTATATTGTACCACAATAGTATTATTGACTAAATCACTAAATTGACTACTTTTTGATGCGTTAGCAAATCCAGATCCAGATCCAGTTAAAACTTCATCATATGAACCATGGTAACAACCTTCGCATTTAATTATTTTTTTGTTGGAAGTATATCCTTTTACAAGTCGTATTGCAGTCATAGTAGCTTCTGTACCAGTATTCACTAGCCTTATCTTTTCCATAGACGGGAAATTATTTTGTATTAGCTGTGATAATGTTATTTCGAGTTTAGTAGGAGTGCAAAATAATGTACCATTATCAATTTGATCTATTACGGCTGAAGTTATTTTTTTATACCCATGGCCTAATAACATAGCACCATAACAATTACAAAAATCAATGTACTTGGTTCCGTCTTCATCCCACAAGTAACTGTCTTGAGATTTTGCTATGAAGAGTGGGTATGGATCAAAATATCTTACCGGGCTGTTCACACCTCCAGGAATTAATTTTTTAGCTTTATCAAAAAGATTTTTGGATTTTTTGGATGTCATATTTGTAAATAATTTTACAAATCATAATATTATTCTATCAGTTTATGGAATGATTATCTTATCCAAACACAATCATTTATAAATTATCGTTTTCAACATGATGAGATATTTGAGTCTTGGTTGGTCTGTGTTTTCCAGTAACTATGTAATTTACAGCATCGCTCATGAATACTGCATGATCACCTATTCTTTCCAGATATCTTAATATCAATGCTTCAACCAATGCACATTTGGTATTGGTAGAGTTTATGAGAATGGGTAATCTTTTTCTATATATTCTGTCTATGAATTTTTCGTTTTCTTGTATTATTAGTGCCTTTCTTATATCAAGTGTCGAGAAAGATAATATTGCATCTTTGATTATTTGTTTTACTTTATCAGAAATTTCAGTAAGCATTAAGTTTTTACATTCATTGATATTTCCAAATAGATCTCGTACTAATGTTATATCATATGCATATCTACCAAATCTAGAAAATGCATATGAGATTTCTGTAGATGAACGAATAAGTCTAAAATCATCTGCTACCGGTTGATACCTTAATAATATATCAAATGTTAAATCTTCGACTTCAAAATACTTATCTTTAATTTTGTTAGATAGTCCATAAACATCTTTGGTACAATTTTTGTTTTCCAAGTACGAGTCTATGGCTAATGAAATGCATGTAATTGACATTGTCCCCATATCAGACATTAGTGTTGATAATTTTGCCAATGATGGATCTATTAATCGCGTCATTTAACCAAAGAAGCCTTTTACATATTTTGCGGTTAATTTATCATTTGGTGAAGTGAAAAGTTTTTTAGTTTCGTCAAATTCTATCAGTTTTCCTAAATACATAAACGCCGTGTAATCAGATATTCTTATAGCTTGTTGCATATTGTGAGTAACTATAATAATGGTTAGTTTGGTTTTTAGATTCATTATTGTTTCTTCGATTTTCTGTGTGGATATTGGATCCAAAGCAGATGAAGGTTCATCCATCAATAATATTTCTGGCTGTATTGCTAGAGCACGAGCTATACAAAGGCGTTGTTGTTGCCCTCCAGATAATTCAATTGCAGGTTTTTTAAGATCGTCTTTAACTTCATCCCATAAATAAGCCAATTTGAGTGAGTTTTCTACAGATTCATTGAGAATTTTCTTATTTTTGATGCCATTAAGTCTCAATCCAGCAGTTACGTTATCATAAATAGACATAGTTGGAAATGGGTTTGGTTTTTGAAAAACCATTCCTACTTTACGGCGATGGTATATAGGATTTATACTAGTCAAATACGAATTTATGTTATCTATAATTACTTTACCCATAACTTTGACATTCTTATTCATGTCATGCATTCTATTTAAGCATCTAAGGAAACTTGTTTTGCCACATCCAGAAGGTCCAATCAATGAAGTTACAGTATTAGCCTTAAATTTCATGGTTATATCTTTAACAGATATAATATTGTTATACAAAACTGTAATATTTTCTGCTATTAATTTATACTGTTCCATTGGTTTCACAATCATAATCAAAATAATAGTAACTCATTTCTAAATATGTAATTATATTTTTGTGAATTTAATAAGATTATTATCA
>JAHRAP010000066.1 GCA_020027255.1 Nitrosopumilaceae archaeon
AGTTTAGACCTTATTGTGATTGGAGCTTTTTTTGGAAAAGGTAGAAGGGCAGGGAGATATGGAACTATGTTATTATCAACATATGATGACAAAACAGACACATTTCCAACTATATGTAAAATTGGAAGTGGTTTTACTGATGAAAACTTGAAATATTTCCATCAATCTTTATCCAATAAAATAACCCTAAAAAAGAATTATAGAATAAATAGCAAAATAGAAGCGGATGTGTGGTTTGAGCCAGAAATAGTCATAGAAGTGCTGGCTTCAGAAATAACTTTAAGCCCAATACACAGAACAGCACACAACATGATAAAAAAAGGGCATGGATTAGCATTAAGATTTCCTAAATTTACTGGCAAAATAAGATTAGACAAAATACCTGAATCTGCATCGACGCAAGAAGAGATAATAACAATATATAAAAACCAGAAGAAGAGTCAACATTTTAATTAATAGAATAAACAAGGATTAATTAATACGAATGACGTAGATGTTTAATGTATAGTGGAGAATTAGAAGTACAAGCTAAAAGAAAAGCAATAGCTATATTGCAAGATGAAATAAATAGGATATTAAATGCTACAAGAGAACTTATGTACTTACCAGAACTTATTATAAAAAAAGATAAAAATTCTATGAAAAATACTTTGGAGCAGATCACAAGCATTGAAGAAGAAGTAGAAAATCTTAGGAAAAAAATAACGAGAGAAGTATCAGATGTAGGAGGTCTTGTCATAGATCGTGAAAATCTTTTAAACACAGCATATATGATGGATGAAATAGGCCAACATATTACGGATATTGCTTTTAGATTATCTAACTTAAAACCAACCACATTAAAAAATTCTAAATTAGATAATGATCTATCAAAATTTATTGAATTAATTGTAGATGAGGTTTATAAATTGAATGAAATTGTTCGTAATTTGAATACTAACTCAAACAATGCAATAGAATTATCATATGAAATACAATCAATAGAACGTGAAACACATAATAAATATCGCCAACTGATGATAAAGATTATTAGTGAAATAACAAACATGAAAGAACTTCTACTTCTCAAAGATATTGTGGATGGAATATCAACAATGTCTGACAAATGCCAACGTATTTCAGATTTATTTGTTTTATTGGCATTGAGCTGAGTATAATAACAATATAATAAAATACTAATTTAAATTGCAAATAATAAGCAAGCTTATAGAAAATCGCATAATAGTTTGGAATATATTAGATGCACAAAAACTTTTTGGGGAGGGATATTACGGAAAGCCGATCGGAATATACAAACCTAAGAATAATGAAATAACGGCGCCGCTAGTGTTAGATTTGATAGAAGGATATTACCTAATGTTAAAATCTAAAATTAAAATATTAAAATCACGAAAAAAACTAACTCACGAAGAAATTTTAAAAATTTGCCGCTCCGAATATTACGATTTCGATAAAAAATTTACAATATATAAAGACTTCAGAGACAAAGGATATATTGTAAATCCAGGCATAAAATTTGGATGTGATTTTGCAGTATATAAAAAAGGTCCAGGGATAGATCATGCACCTTATTTAGTACATGTATACAATAAACTAGATTCTATTACCGCTTCAGGGGTTATATTAACTGGTAGGCTAGCTACAACAGTGAGTAAACAATTTGTATTAGCTATACCAAACAAAAATGTCTCTTCGTATTTAGTACTTAATTGGTGGAAGGCTTAAATAGATTTAATATGTGAAGCTATTGCATCATAAATTCGAAATAGATCTTTTGTAATTATGAAGTTTTTATTTTTCCAACTTCCATAAATTCTAATAACATCGTTTAACGGATCTACAAAAATAGTAGCGTCTATTATTGGCTGAGATGACAGTAGATCGTGCAAGCTAGAATCATTGTTTAATTTACTAGCCAACTTTCCACCTATCCATTTTACATTTATCAATTTTTTAGAGCCAAAATGTCCTTTAGTAGTTAATTCTGTCTTTGCCATGTAATCCAATTGATTAAATATTTTTTTTTAACTATGAAATGAATTTGAAATTTGTCTTGTGCTCCCCATGGAAGTGGATTTGGATCTTGCATATAAGATCAGCCTTTTTGTATTATTTGCACTAGATCAATATTCGTATTTTGAAGTTCTAGACATCCTTTATTTGTTACTACAGATGGAGTTCCAGCAAAACATTTACTATAGTAATCTTCTTTTTCTATTTCACAAGTACCTATTTTTTTAACATTAGCGTCAACATCTATGTTTTTGAACAAGATATTTAATTTTTCTTGTATTGTACGATATATCATTATGTCAGATTCTTCATCGTGCATATTATTTTTAATATATTACCCAAATTAAAGCTTAAAGTAACAAAATAAATATATCGGCATACAGAATATTTTAGATGTTAAAATTTGAAAACAAGACAGTTCTTATAACTGGAAGTGGTACAGGTATTGGGCAAGCTATTGCTAAAAAGTTTGCTGAAAATGGAGCAAATATAATAATTTTAGGGAGAAGAAAAGAACCTCTCGAACATACTGAAGTAATATTAAAAGAAATATTTGTAAAAATTAATAGTAATGCTTTTGTTAAGAGTTTTTCTGCAACAGATGTTAGTGACGAACTATCTATAACAAATCTATTTAACGATTTACAAAAATCAAATATCAATGTAGATATTTTGGTGAACAATGCAGGAGTATCTGGACCAGTTACATGTTTTTCCAATGCACCACTTGAAGAATTCAAGAAAACTATTGACATACACCTGTCTGGAACGTTTTGGTCATCTGTGAAGGCGATAGAAAATATGAAGCCGGGTTCAAAAATAATAACAATATCTACATTTTTTACAGAAGAGAGGCCATTAGAGCAAAGACCGTATAGATTTAGAAGTCCATACACTGCGGCGCAAGGAGCAAAAAATAGATTGGTAGAATGTATGTCGTGGGAATTGATTAATAAAAAGATTATTTCTATTGGTACAAATCCGGGTCCTGTACATTCAGATAGGATTTACAAAACAGTGTATC
>JAHRAP010000069.1 GCA_020027255.1 Nitrosopumilaceae archaeon
TTTATTTATCAAATTAATAGATGTAAGATCATAATAACTCGTAAAACTAATATTTAGAAATTCAAGAAAACACATGTGTGTGATTTTGAGTTTAAATGCATTTATTGTGGTAAAAAATTTGGAAATAACCCAATAAGACTAGCAATTCATATACGTGATAATCATGAACATAATTAATTTCGTCATACTATGTTTTTATTAACGTGAATGAATAGCTATATTGACTATTTGATTTCTTTGTTACATGCAATTTGATCTTCGAGTTTAGGAAAATTCTATTAGATTTTGAGTCAAGTGTGCCTATAACTCTTATTTTTTCAAATTCACCAACACAAAAAATAATTTTGTTTTTTTTAGAAAATTCAATTATTTTACCAATGTTTTTGATTTTACGTTTATTTGTTTTGCCTAGACATAAATCACAAAAATTACATCGAGGCCATATTATTTTATTGCATTTTGAACATTCTGTGATTATTAACTGCGATTCATTTATCATAATTACGATGTTAAAATTAATACAGTTGAAGATGTAGCTGCCGCAGACATATTATGCACTAATCCATATTTTGCATTATGTATTTGTCTTTTTCCAGCATTATTCTGTAACTGTTGCACTATTTCCATTGTTTGTGATATTCCTGTAGCTCCTATTGGGTGTCCAGATCCTATTAAACCTCCACGTGGATTTATTTTGTTATTATTTGTTTGGTATAATTCATTAGAGAATGTAGCACCACATCCTTTTTTGGCAAAACCTAGATCTTCAACAGCCATAATTTCACAGATTGAAAATGCATCATGTACTTCTGCAACATCAATTTTGTGTGGAATTAATTTGCACATTGAAAATGCGGCCATAGCAGCTTTTTGAGTGGATTCCATAGATGTTAAATCATTTTTTGTAAAAGTAGGGGAAACAGTATTTTGCCCTATACCAATAATGCATATAGGTGTTTCAGAAAATTGTTTAGCATAATTTTCAGACATAACAAGGATGGCAGAACACCCAGTACAAAGTTTTGAACAATGTAAAATATTTAGATCGTCTGTTATTTTTTTTGAGTTAATAATTTCATTTATCGTATATGTTTTTTTATTATACGCATATGGATTATTTGACGCATTATCGTGATTTTTTTTGGATATTATTGCAAGATCATATTCTGTGGTATTGTATTTTCTTTTATGTGCTTTTGTAAATAAAGATGCCCAAAAAATTGGATGTTTATAATTTCCTCTAGATTCATCAGTGGCAAATATTTTTCCAGGTGTATCATACAAGTCTGCACCGACAACTATTATGACATTGGCCAATCCTGCTGATATATATGCAAATGCCGCAACGATAGCATTAGTACCTGAACTACATAGATTTTCTATTGTAACAGAAATTTTAGGTTGTACACCTATTGATTCAGATATTTGAGCTGCTAAATATTTAGAATCAGATGTTGATGATACTAATATACCATCAATTAAATTTTTGGGTATTCTAGAATTGAGTATTAATTTTTGTACTACAGACAACATAATTGATTTTATTTCAATATTTTGCAATGAAAAATGTGTTGAACTATAATTTGTTATGAAAACTTTATTCATTTTCATATATTTGAAAATGATTTTACTAATAAACTAAATGAATCGTGGATATTATTTTTATTGTCCGGATTAAACTGAATTATAGGTAGATCTATGCCAATGTTTTTGATTTTGATTAACTGTTTAATGCAATCTTCTGGTGTTCCATAGATTGTAAGTGCATCAAGCATAGGTTTAGTAATTGATTTGTAATTGTATTCAAATCCTGTAGCTAAAAACTCTTCATATATATTGTTCACTTCATTCTTAAAACCACATGATGCTAAAAAATTTCTGTATATTTTGCTTACTGAAATATAAAATGTCAATGTTTTTTGAACTCTCGAAACAGCTTTTTCTGGATCATTAGACATACATGTAATAAATTGACATGTGTACTTAAATTGCTTATTTTTTTTTTCATTTATTATGGTTTTGATGTTTTCTAATGGTCTTAAATAAAATATAACACCATCGGCTATTTTTTCTGCCAATCTCACCATATTTTTATTAACTGCAGCTAGATAAATTGGTATTTTATTGCGATGTGGTTTTATTAACAAAGTGAAATTTTTTAATTTGAATATATTACCATTATAAAAAATTTTTTTGCTACTTAAAACCAATTTAATTATTTCAACACATTCTGTCATTCGTAATAATTGTGAATCGTATTTATACCCATGAAAATCTTCTACAATTTTATGGGTGCTAGTTCCCAAACCTAAGATAAATCTGCCTTTTGATATTGTATCTATTGTGGCGGCACCCATAGCTATTAGCGAAGGACTTCTTGAATAAATGTTAATGATAGAAGAACCTATTTTAACATCCTGAATAATGGATGATATGGATCCAAGCATAGAAAAATTTTCCATTCCCCATGTTTCTGGAATCCAAATTGTCTCTACTGAAGTTTTTGATAAAATTTGTGAGCAATCTAAAATCTGGTTAACTGATAAAAGTGAGCCTAGACTACATGCTATTCTCATA
>JAHRAP010000103.1 GCA_020027255.1 Nitrosopumilaceae archaeon
TCACTTACTAATTCATCCATATTTAAACTTCTTAAAATTGATGTTGTTAATGTATATTTTTCATCATGCAATTTCTCCGAAATTCTTTTTTCTAGAATGTTTGGTTCGGTTGACCATTTTAAAACGTCATCTAATTTTTTGATTATATCTATTTTTGTCAAAACGTTAATTGTAGGTATATTAAGACGTAATCTTATTGATGCTGCTAATAAAGAAATAGATACAAAATTAATAGGCGTTGTACTTATACTTCCATCGTACAGAAAAATATTCAACTTTTCATCAGCTTGTAAATTTTGTATCAAAAAAGGTCCACTATTTCTATATACAAATAATTCAATTTGTCCAGGTGTATCCACAATTAAATATTCTGGATTGATAGAATCAACTGCAATTTGAATCTTATCTATACTTGTTGCCAATATATCTGTGGCCATTATAGCTGCGCCATTAGGACCCAAACCATATTGCTTCATTACCGTTTCGGTATCCACATATCTTCTTATATCTACATCGCAGTTATAAGGTAAATTTTTTACTCCTGGATCTAAGTTCAATAAGGTGGAGAAAATATTATTTTTTTCATAATGTTCATGGATCTTAGATACTAGTAATGATTTTCCGGCTCCCGCAGTACCTGTTACGAATATGTTTTTCAACACTGTCTTGTATGAGCGCTTATATTTGAATTATGAAAAAGTATTGAGTGAACTGGAGATTCATATCTATCCTTGCTAGTATTTTTCCATTGTTAATAATAATTTTCCAATTTGATATAGGAATAAATGATATTCTTTCTGTAGGTGTCTTACCTTTCATAGTAGCATCTTCATTCATAATTGCAAGGTTGATTATACAGGGAATAAAATTTAATTATGTATTAAATTCGTTTTTCGGTAAAGTTGATACAGTGTGGAAAATAATCCTAATCAGGATGGGAAGTGAGTTTGTAACATTTACTACCCCTATGTTTGTGGGTGGTGAAATAGTGCGTATAGCATGGCTAAAGAAAAAGAAAGTTCCTACTGGAACAGCTTCGTGGATGACTATAGTTGAAATAGTTACGGAAGTATTAGCAGCTGGAGTATTCGCAATAATTTCAGGCGTCTTTGCATTATTACAGGGCTCTAATTTTATAGGATCTTTAGTTTTACTCACAAGTATTCCAGTAATATCTCTATGGACAATATTGTTTTTTTTTTCATCTAAGAAAATATTTCAAGTACCAGAATTTATATCAATATTAATAATTAAATTAGGTAAGAAAAGAGGACGTAAATATATTGAAAAAACAAATCTTTGGATAAAAGATATTTGTATAATAAGCCAAGCTAATTTAAAAACACGCAAAATGAAAAAGATATTCATAATAGCTTTTATTTTATCATTTGTAGCTTGGTCTTTCTACGGAATGTCTTTCATATTTATCGCACATAGTATAGATTATGATGTACAAATTTTTGATTCAATTTTAGCCGTCATGGCATCTAATGCCATAGGTAATATGCCAATCACAGTTGGAGGATCTGGGCTTGCAGAACTAGGTATATGGGCATATTTAGAACACCATGACACGCTAGACTTTGAATTGTCAGAAGACAAAATGTTATGGAATGGAATTATAGTTTGGAGAATATCTACTTATCATATCCCCATAGCAATCACATGGTTCTTGTTAGTTAAATTAGCATTAAGCAAATATGCTAAAAAATAACTAATTCTGATATCGATTATAAATTTTTTAATAACTAGATCTACCCATCACTGCTTTAATTTTTCTTTATCTTTTTTACTACGTTGCCACCAATTTAAATATTCATATTGCTTATCTTCCCGAGTTATTTCACGATTATTTAATTTATCGTGTATATCATTGATTTGTTCTCTTGTTGCATAAAGGCCGCATTTTTTGCAAATAAAATGTTTAGTAACGACATCGAATTTCATTAGAAATGATGATTTATCAACCGCATCATTTATTTCAACTTCTGTTTTATTTTGTTCGTATAATACTTTTTTTGCTTTTGCAATACATTCAGGACAACTTGGCAATACTTATTAAAAAGTACTTTTTTGCATAAAAGCGTTACCACTAAACTTCCACTAATTTATGGCATGTTCATATACCTCATCATCCTAATGTCAGCTTGCCCATCGTGAACTAAACATGCCATCTACAAGTTATAATTAATCTTTATTATCCTTTGTTACAACATCTTATTTATTATTCTAGCAGCTTTCTCAGCTCCATTACCAACAAAATTTTTTGAAAAAATATAGGTTTTTTCTAAATATTTATTATAATTATTTTTAATATCCAAAACTGCTTTCACAACTTGTTTTTTATTATTAGCTAATATGCCTAAACCTCTTTCTTGAATCCACTTTAATTGGTTTGTATGTTCGTCATATACTGGAATTCCAATTATAGGCTTCTCATTAACACCTACAATTTCCCCTATCGTGGTATGTGAACCATTGACAACTGCATATTTACATAAGTTTAAAACTGTTTGTTTTTCATTTTCTGTTAAATACCCTATGTCAATTTGTTTCCATTCTGTTCTTTGTTCAATTGCTTTTGCGATCGAATATTTTTTTCCGTCTACTCCAATCACGCAATTTATATTATTGTTGTTTTGTGCATGTGACACTATTCGTTTTTCATTTTTCATTTCATACTCAGCAAAAATCTCATTGTATCTTTCTCCAGTGAACTCATTAGTTGATTTATTACCAGTCCGCATCCAATAACCAAAATCATTGCCATTAAGTAATTCATCTAGTTTAGTGACTTCCTTATCTGTGTTAATTTTATTTGCAAAATGTCCTACGTATGTAACTTTATTTTTAATTTCTTTAGGAAAATTTAAGTTATATTCGCACATGGTATATGGCGGAGGCGAATCGGCAACAAATATTTTTTCTGCTTTAGATATTTGTTTTGCAATAAACAATAAAGATGGAAAAAAATAAAAATGAGATTTCCATAATTTAGGCATGAATTGATTAGTGATAAATATACTGTTGATTTTACGTTTTTTAGCTAGTACGTTTGAACCTACATCCCCATCACTTATAACCAAATCAAATTTTTTTTCGTCATATAGTTTTGCTTCTTTAATTAAGTATTGGAATATTTGTTTTAATAATGGTGGTTTATTTGATATTGGGATCAATAAATTTAGTAATGAAAATAGTGAGCTAGGACCTTTTTTACCATCTATTGGCACTGGCATTAATATTTTATGTATGAATTCTTTTTTTTGTGGAAATCTTTTGATTAATTTCTCATATACATGATCCATGCTAATGAAATGAAATTGAAAATCATGGCGATTTGTATATTTTAATAATTCATTATTAAGCGACATCATCCTTTGATAATGGCCATTTCCCCATGGGTATATGAATTCAGCAATTTTTTTCATGTCTTGTAAATTAATTTTTTAATTCATCTATGATGTTATGTGTATTATTAATATTATTTTTGATTATAATTTTTCTTCGCATTTGAAATATTTTGTGAGCTATTTTCTCATGTATAGAATTATTTGTAATATTGTTCATTTTTAGTTTTAATAGCTTGTTTACTTCTCTGTTAACATTATCATTTATTATTAAATCGCAACCTAACAGTGGTAATAATGGAACTAACTCATTTTTGTAAATATGTTTTGTAAAATGATCTGCTATCTCAATATCACATACATTTGGTGATGTTGTTAACGCTATCTTTTTTATATTATAGACTTTTGCGGTTTTATTTAAAATTATATTCGATATTAATAAAAAATCTAAAAACTTAATCTTCATATCTAACTTAAAAAATTCTAGTTCCATTTCTCTCTCAGGAATCTTAGATGTTATCTTATTTACTATTTTCACTAATTTTATTAACTGGGAATAATTTTGATAGCAAATAATAATCTTGATCTCAAAACCAGCTTTCATGCATTTTAAACATGTCATAGATGACATTTCGTTATATATACAACAAATTATCTTGTCATTTTGTGAATTATACGGACGCCCTCCAATCCCCTCATCCACAAATATACAAATGTATGCACTCATATTTGTTATATGCGTATAAATCACTTTGTCACACTTATCGTCGTCATTACTAGGTCTTATATTTCTATTTTTGGTTTTATGAATAATTGATGAAGTGGCCTCTATTTCTATATCTTTAGCAGTATTTTTTGAAATATTTCCACCAACTTTTATGTGGAATCTTTCATTGTTTAATAATAGATCTGAAGTTATGTCGACAATCTCATTAGTAACAATATTAAATTTTCCTTTTACTTTTTTAGCAATTGCTACTTGATCTATTCCTGTTAACATGCTAATAATAGAAGATGCAAACACCGGATCATTGGCATATACTATTATAATCGTTCCCTCTACTTTCATCTCATCAAATTCCTGATTTTGGAGTTTA
>JAHRAP010000104.1 GCA_020027255.1 Nitrosopumilaceae archaeon
ATTTTATATTGAAAAAACCTAGGATGGAAATAGATGTAATTGGAACTCGTTTGGGAATATCGTTATTAATAGATTGTAAACATTGGAAAAAATACAACATATACCAACTCAAAAAATCTGTGGCAAAACAAATTATACGATCTGAGCGATATGTGCAGATTCACAGAGCAATTATAGGAATACCCATAATTGTTACATTGTATGAAATTAACACTCGTTTTCTTGACGATGTCCCTATAGTTCCAATTTCAAAGTTTGCTTCATTTATGAACGAATTTTATGATCATCTAGATAAAATTAAAACAATTAGTGTATCATAGTGAAAAAAAAGAAACCGGTACTTAAAACCAAAAATATTTTTGTAATAATTATTGAATTATCAACAGCTTTTGAATATTTTTTGTAAATGGTAGATCCCATCACTTTGACCTCAGTTTTATTTTGTAGTATTTCAAAAAATGCAGATGTCTTAGTTTTAATCAATGCATTTTTGGCAATCTGTAGATACCATCTTTCAATATCTGTATAATTAGTAATTGCTCCAAATTGGTAATAGCCGTTTTTATTTCTTACACTTCTTGTTGTATAATGAGTATCTGATGTGCAAATTTCTAGTAAATTATACCCATTTTCTATAAATTTATTGACTATTTTTTCTCTAACGCCATTTTCCATGTTGTTGGAATCTGCCCAACCAACAAAATATTTTTTTGCGTTTATTGATAAACATAATATGCTAATTCCAGAACATCCTAGATCTGTAGTTTGCAAATTCATGTTATCAGAATTGGCATATCCAAACTCAAAAACATATTTTTCTTTATTAATTAATGCCACTAAATTTTTCTTAGCAGATTCTAATAGGTCATTTTCATCTTCAACTGAAATCTTTTTACCCATTGCATTATGACAGTCAATTATTAATACACTTTCTAGATTGCAATTTTTGGAGAACGCTTCTAATTTGTTTTTGATCGAGCTTGGAAAATCTTCTGATCCATATGGCGATAATGATAAAAATAAAATCGCGACATTGTCAAAAATGAATCCTGTCGTTCTAGCTTTATTAATCTGCGTGACTGCTGGTTCTGTGCACTTTGTTCCAGCAGATAAAATTGTATTTTCATTCAAATTTTCAAGATACTTACCAACTTCTTGTTTGGATGGTAAATTTAGTGAATGATCTGATACACTATGCATGATCATAGCTGATGATTTCATATTTTTATATATTAAATATGGTATGTTGCTTCCACCTATTGGATTATATGGCCCTGGATGAATTTCTGGCAATATCAATCTAAATTCATCACGTCCTTCATATAATCTCAATTGAGATGTTGACACAGTAGCTTTCTTCGATTGTTTTTCTATTATAGATTCCACCTCATGTGGATCATTTTTGGATATTGATGATAGGTATGCCTGAATCAACTCATGGGTGCTTCTCATGTATGGTCTTCCAGCTCTGTCTGTTAATATGGACCAGGTTGTTGCAATCGCAAGAAATGTAAGCCCATATATTATTGCTGTTATATCTTCTAAAATATATACCCACCAGTTATTGGGTACTAATGCAAAGAACATGGCCATAGGTTGAATAAAACACACAATCCAGCTTTTTTTAATGTCTAAACCTAAAGTAGTAGTAAAAATACCTATTCTAAAACTCGAAAACAAAAACATACCTTCTATTATGTACGTAATAGTTGCAATTTTGTCAAATATATTTGCTGATACTAGCCCAGATATTATAGTTAGAAGCCAAAGCGCATTGCCAAATAATGACATGTGTATTGATTTAGAATATTCTTTATTTTTGGTAAAACGCGAATCAACGTATTGGGTTACCAATAATGCTGCTATGACTTTTATTAACCCAAAAACTATATCCTGTTTTTCATTAAAATAGTAAATATTGGTTATTCCGACAAGTAACGTTACAATGATTATTGAAATAATTAAAGAATGATAAAAAGAAGACGGATTTATTAACGTCAATGAATATCTACGATGTATTTTAGTTACATCGTCAATTGGAGTTGTTGTCAATTTATGTTATGTAGATAATATATCAAGTACCCACGATATTACAATTATGACTGATGGTATTGATACCACAATTCTCGGATCTAATCTGAACCCTTTTGTATCATCTTCAAAGAATCGTAATAAACCTGCACTTGATGCCGGCACTGGTGCACCTTTTTTTGTACTCATATGTAATTATGTTAAATTCTTATCTAGTGAATAAAAACTTTATTATTTAAATTTGGTTAAGACTGAAATTACCATGTCTACAATGCGTAGTATTTTGTATTGCGTGTCGTAATCTGTTTCTAGTTCTAACGCATTGAATAATTCTTCTAACTTTTTATTTAGGATCAATTTTATGCTTTTATTTTCGTATATTTTTGTTTGTGTATTTTGATCTTAGAACCAAAGGCTATATCGTCAAAGATGGTTTCGGATTCGGCTCTGATTTTAGAGTCTATGAGCGTGGTACATTCGGAGAAAAAGGTGCTAAATACTTA
>JAHRAP010000105.1 GCA_020027255.1 Nitrosopumilaceae archaeon
TTTATTCTTATTTAAATAATAACAAAAGAGTTTAATTCTATTTTGAATTTGAACGGCTTGAGAATAGTAGCTGACGAACGTGAAAAAAAAAGTGGTGTGCCTGACTTATTGAGATCTGTGGGAATAAATTTGGAAATTAAAACATTATCGATTGGTGACTATATAGTTAAACCTGAAACTGTAGTTGAGAGAAAAAACCTCAAAGATTTTTTGGTATCAATTTTTGATGGTCGTCTATTTAACCAATGCCAAAAATTAAAAGATCATTATCAGTATCCAATAATACTAATTGAAGGTAATCTATCTGATCTGGGAAAAATCTCAGACAACCCATTTATATTTTATGGTGCCATTTCATCAATACTAATTGATTTTAAAATACCGATAACCAATACACTTGATATTTATCATACGTCTAAACTACTCATATCTATGTCATCTAAACAAGGTGCAATTCAAGGAAATTTTCTAAAAAAAATTAAAAAATCAACCAATCTAAAAATTCAACAACTTTCTATCTTATGTAGCCTTCCAGGGATTGGCGAAAAAACAGCTGAAAAACTGCTTAACAAGTTTGGCTCTCCCATCGATGTATTAAATGCGTCTGCTGTCAGCCTATCAAAAATAGATGGATTAAGCCCATTAAGGATAAAAAAAATAAAAAAAATATTAGAAGAACATATGAAATATACTAAACAGCTCACTAAACAAGGAACATTAAATTGAATAAAAGTAATGATGTTGATGCATTTGTCACATTAGATTGGTTAAATGATAACCTAGATAATCCTGACGTAGTGATAGTTGATACACGTGCCAAAAATCTATATACACATAATCATATCATAAATTCAATATCCATTAGTATTGAGCAAGTTATAAAATTGAATGCTAATGGGGCTCATTTAGTTTTGGATGTGCGTGACTTAAATATACTTTTTAGTGAATATGGGATTAATTCAAATAAAATTGTTGTAATCTGTGGTGACTATTTAGACCCTGCAATGGCTAGAATTGCTTGGACATTACTATATTCTGGACATCAAAAAGTCAAAATTCTAAATGTTGGAATTACAAATCTTGATAAATCACTAACATCTACTACAAGTTCTAATTGTGAAATCAAGAAAACTTCATTTGTTGCCAATGTGAATAATAACTTGAGAATAACAACAAACGAATTGAAAAATCAACTTGACAATTTTGTCATTTTAGATGCACGTTCAATTAATGAATATATCTATGGTCATTTACCAAAATCTATATCGTCTCCATTTTTAGATGGTATAAAATCCAACTCATTTCAAGATAAACAAATTCTGATTAAAATATTCGAAGACAAGAAAATCAGCTCAAATGATGATATAGTATGTTATTGTACTCATGGGCATAGGGCGTCAAATTTATTTTTACAATTAATGTATGCCGGCTACAATAAAATCAAATTATATGATGGATCTTTTGTTGATTGGATTGGTGAGAAACTTAATACCGAATAATTTTTTTCGTCGTTTTTGTACCGCATATGATACATATCTTATGAGTAGCTAAACTATTACAGCCAAGACAATAATATGAACATTTTCTACCATGTTTTATTCCTTTTGTCATGATTGATTTTGTATTGATATTTAGGTTATTTGCAACATTGATCATTGCAAAATCATCGGTAATTAACTCTCCATGTAAATTAAGACATAATGCAATTGCAGATATGTCTTCATTTGACAATGTGTCAATATCACCTGTTTTTTTGGCAGTTTGAATGACTTTGGTATTGTATGATGGCTTGGGATCCATTATTATAATTCTATTAATTTTTACTAGAGTTTGTAATATTGAGTACTTGTTCTGAATGTGTTTGATCTCCTCAAATATTAAAGATGTCGTGTGATAATTAACACATGATCTAAATGGAACTCCTGCATAAAATGCACTGGCATCTAACACTTTAAAATCCAAGTTTGTTCATTTGTCTTAATCCGCGTTTTTTAAGTCTGATGAACACGGCTTGTTTTTTATATTTTTTTATAGTTATAGGCTCTTCAAATCTAGCAGATTTTATAACCTGTGCATCCATGACTATATTGCAATCATGAGAACAATCTACTTGAATTTTTTTTGCTGGTACTACTATAGACTCTAATCCGTACACAGGAGCTATTGGTGTTATAATTAAAGTATTCAAACTCTCATGTAGTATTGGTCCACCTAAAGAAAAAGAATGACCTGTAGATCCACTAGGAGTAGCTATTATAACACCATCCATTTTTTGCTTTACAGTGTCATTTTGAAATCTAATTGTAAATTCAGATGTTTTGGTAAGATTTTTTCTATTTATGTATATTTCATTAAGTGCAGGAGGAAATTCTTGACCATTGCATTCTGCCACGACTCTCAATCTCTTATCTAAAAATACATTTCCGTAAATAATCTGTTTTAATGCTTGATCTATTTGCTCTTTCTTTATTTCTGATAATATTCCTCTGTTACCTCCTACATTTATTGTCAATATTGGGACTTCATTTTGTAATTGTCTAAACACACGTAAAGTAGTACCGTCTCCACCTAATGTTATGATCATATCTAATTTTTTATTTTGTAACTCGTCTACTGATTCTACTTTTATTGCTTTTTTAATAGATGCTGTAGTATATGCCAATATGCCTAATTTGGTAATTTTTCTGACAATTTTCTCTGCTACATATTCTGAATCTATTGATCCAACCTTTGTTATTACGCCGATTTTTTTTAATTTCAATATGTTTTTGTAGTTTAATAATATTTAAAATATATAATTATTATATATTTATATTAGTGAAGACAAATCGTAGACAAGATTTTTAAGTAATTTGTGCTTTTGTTGTTATATGTCACTTTTATTGAAAGATAGAGTGTATACAATGGAATCGCCTACTGCAAAACGTGGTGTATATCCTCTACATGGTTATAAACTAGGACTTTATAGACTGCCAATAAAATTACAAGATTTGTCAGAGATTAAATCAGTTTTCGATGGCATGAAAAAAACATTTGATATGGATATGTATGCAGATCGTATATATGCCACTCATAGATGGACAGAAGAAAACATATCTGAAGATAACTCTGCTAAAAGAGAGCAGGTAGAACTGAATGTCACTGTAGAAGTTGTTACTGGCGAAGTAGTCGATCTAATTTATCAAATATTTCCAATCGAAAAATTTGGAGATCCTCAATGGGTGAAAGATTATCGAAAAAAAGCTGATTCTTATGCTAAAATGATAATAGATACTATATTACGTAATACGATTTTAGCTGACAAGTTGATTCAGTCATTTGTAAATACAAACAAAATAACTAATGAACAAGCCATAAAAAAACTTGAAGAAATGACGCCGTTAGCTAAAATAGTACCTAATGCAAAACCTAAACCAATACCAAAAACAACTGGAGATAACTTATCAACGACAAATTCAGCTGCAGAAATAATAAGTGTACCAGACGGTGTAAAACCAGGCCCCATAGATATAGAATATAAGAACCATATGAAGTCATCTGTATCATATACTGTTTCTGCTAATGGTAACAAAATCAAAACATGGGGACGCGTAGGATCTGATAATCAAATTATGGGTGTGTGGGGAGAATTCGTATCTGTAGATTTTGATATATGCATTGCAGATGGTGCGTGCATAGACGCATGTCCTGTAAATGTTTACGAATGGTTTGATTCTCCAGGAAACATAGCTTCTGAAAAAAAACCTTTGATGTCCAGAGAACCAGATTGTATATTTTGTCTAGCATGCGAAGGTGTATGCCCTCCACAAGCAATCAAAATATTTGAAAAAAAGTAAAATATGTCATACCCAAAATACAAATTTTTGAATTAATATTTTTGCATGGTTAATTATTTTATACAATTAATTTTAGATTTTTTCATAATATCTGCAATTTTAATAACTATGTATACATGCAATTTTTATTATCTTTCATATCTTTCTAGCAAGCGTGATGATAAACATATTGTGTTAGATCATCACCAACCATCTGTTACAATCCAATTACCGATCTATAATGAAAAATATGTTGCTGTGCGATTAATAACAGCTATTTGCAAATTAGATTATCCAAAAGACAAAATATTCATTATGGTTCTTGACGATTCTGACGATGATACGACTATGTTATTAAAACATCTTGTTACTAAATATAAAAAAATGGGATTTAATATAATGCATATACGCCGTAATAATAGAATAGGATATAAAGCAGGTGCATTAAAAAACGCAATGCGATTTACCAACACTGAATACATTGCTATTTTTGATGCTGATTTCATACCGCCAGGTTGGTTTTTAAAAAGAACTATTGCATACTTCTCCAAACCGAATATAGGCTTAATCCAATGCCGGTGGGGCCATTTGAATGAAAATTATTCGTTGCTAACTAAAGCACAAGCTCTTAGTTTGGATTTCCATTTTTTAATAGAACAAAACGCTAAGAGCTATTCTAATCTTTTTATGAATTTCAACGGAACTGCTGGAATATGGAGAAAAAGATGTATTGATGATTCAGGCGGTTGGCATACTACTACATTGGTAGAAGATTTAGATCTAAGCTATAGAGCTCAAATGAAAGGTTGGAAGTGTGTATTCTTGTCAGATATAGTCGTTGATGCTGAACTTCCAGTGCAAATGAATGGCGCTAAAAGGCAGCAATTTCGTTGGGCTAAAGGATCTATACAGTGCGCCATTAAATTACTTGGGAATATAATCATTAGAAAGCAAATAAGCATCACAACAAAAATCCAGGCTTTTGTCCAATTGACTAGGCATATAACATTTCCATTAATTTTGATCCAATTTTTAACTTTGCCTATATTATTAGCATCTGATGTTAATCTATATGTGATAAGTTTTATGCCTGTAATAACAATAGCCGCATATTTAATGATGGGGCCTGGAGCATATTTAATAGTTATACATAGATTATGGGGGAAAGATTGGAAAAATAAGGCTTACGTAATGCCATATTTAATTATATACTCTCTCGGAATGTCTATTAATAATACTATTGCTGTTTTTGATGCAATATTTGGTACTAAAAACGAATTTTTACGTACGCCGAAATATGGTATAATTAAAAAAACCGACGGATGGAAAAATAAATCATATAATTTACCATTTACGAAAACAACACTGTTAGAAATATTTTTTGCTATTTATGGCATCATAGGTATTTTGATATCTGTTTTTTCTAATAACCTTGTATTTGTACCAATAATTTTGTTACATGTGATTGGATTTATTTGCATTGCGTATCTAAGCATAATGCACACAAAATTTAAAACGACTAAATCTTTTTTTAGTACCACCACGAATGGCAATAGACGATCAAAATTGTATTATAAATTGAGTGTGACTCTAATAACGTTTATAATTTTGTTTGGTGTATATGCAGCATATGTTAGTTATCAAACTCATATATATCCAATAGATGTGTCTCGTGGACTACTGGATAGAATTATTGCTTCTTCTGACACCACTTCAATATTAAATGATATAAGTAAAATCAAAAATTATTTGCCACTGCATGATAATCCTGTATGGTTGTTTCCTACAGAAAGTACTAATTTCAATAGGATTCAAAAAGATCTAGACAATTTGGTATATACTACCACTAAATTAATTGTAATAAATGACGAAACAGCTTTTAACACTGGCATGATCGATATTGATAATAGAGCTCAAATTATTAAAGAAAACCTTGTAGATGTCACTCCATATGTATATGTAAGTATCTCCAACATGTCTTACAGCATGATATGGATTGCATCGATATTGGGAGTTTTTGCAATACTGAAAAAAAAGAATAAACAACTTCAAACAAATAATATTTAAAACAAATTTGATCTATAAACAGATACAATATTGATTTGATTATCTAACATGTATGATTGCGTCATATAATTTAATACATCCTAGCATAAAATATAAATTTGTTTTAGTAAAATCTGATTAGTTTTTATCCACAGTTTAATTATAAAACAGAAACCATCAATAGCATGTTACTATATATAGCATGTTTAATCAGTTCTAAATCATCTTTATGTATTAATTTAGTGGTAGTATATACCAAATTG
>JAHRAP010000108.1 GCA_020027255.1 Nitrosopumilaceae archaeon
GCTATATGGGTAATAGGAAGCTATCACAATATTTTCCGGGTAGGAAAAATTATTCAGGATGTCGGGTTCTGGATTCTGAATGACATTATATGGATTAAATCAAATCCGATGCCAAATTTCAGAGGCACTAGATTCAATAACGCACAAGAGACGCTAATTTGGGCATCGAAAAGCCAGAAATCAAAATATACATTTCATTATAAGTCTATGAAGTGCTTTAATGATGATAAACAAATGAGAAGTGACTGGTATTTGCCAATTTGTAATGGCACAGAAAGGATCAAGGTGAACGGTGAAAAAGCGCACTCAACCCAAAAACCAGAAGCCCTACTCTCACGGGTTATTTTATCTAGCTCCAATCCCGGTGATTTAATTCTGGATCCATTTATGGGGAGCGGTACAACTGGTGCCGTAGCGAAACGACTGGGGCGAAATTTCTTGGGTATTGAGAAGGAAAAATTTTATGTACAGATAGCTAAGAAAAGAATTGAAAAAGTGGAAAAGATTCCAGATCAATTGCTACTTAATTTAATTGAAGAAAAAAAACCTAAAGTGTCTTTTGGAAATTTAATTGAAAGTGGCATAATTAAAGCTGGCGATCTTTTGTATTCAAAGAATAAAGAATACAAAGCAAAAGTTTTAGCTAACTCAACTTTGTCTTTTGGTGAAAAGGTTGGCTCAATTCATAAAATAAGTGCTGAAATCTTAAATAAACCCTCTAATAATGGTTGGAGCTATTGGTATATCAAAGATAATAATGGAACTTCTGACAAGTTAATTCTAATTGACGAATTGCGTGATAAATATATTGACAAATATTTGAAGTAAGAGATGAAATATAAACAATTTTCTGATATATTAAATAGAGTCATTTTCACTGAAAACAAAAAGAAACTAATTGAAAATATTGCAAAATATCCTGATAGATATATTGGATTATTTCGTGCAACTAAACCAAGTACAAAAATTCTACAAAACCTATTACAATCCCAGGAGATTCGCTTTGGGGATGCTTTTGAAGAAATAATAGAGAAATACTTTCTTGATGACTTTGGCTATAAATCGCTTGACAAAAATATTTTGACTGAAGAAGGTGAAAATTTAGCTTTGGACCAGTATTTTGAAGATGAGAGCAAAGTATATTTCATTGAACAAAAAATTAGGGATGACCACGACTCAACAAAAAAACGTGGTCAGCTTGAGAATTTTAAGAAAAAACTTGACATATTAGTAAACAAACATAAAAGTAAGCCCATAACAGGAATTTTTTATTTTATAGATCCTGCGCTCAAGAAGAATAATGCGTATTATAGGATTGAGTTAGAAAAGCTAAATCAAAATTATAGTAACATTAGTTTACATCTTTGCTATGGAGGAGAATTATTTATTCTTTTCCATAAGGAAAAATACTGGGAAGAAATATTGCAACATCTTGAACAATGGAAGGAGGAAATTCCTGAAGTGCCTAATATTAATTTTGACCTGGATTCTGTCACATCATTTAATGAGATAAAAGATTTGTCGCCTACGTTATATGCTAAAATTTTTAGCAATGATAGGATATACAATAGTATAGTTTTAACTATATTTCCAGAAAAAGAAACATTAAAATTATTGCTAGAGCATTTCAAAACAAAAGCAAAAAGCCAATCAAAATATATTGAGGTAGCTAAGCTCCTGGAGACAAAACTATCGAACTAACGGGTGAGGATGGGTCTTGTACTCTATACCATTTTGTCAATAAAATATTATTATATATAGTTCGTTCTGTAGTTTCAGGTACGGGAATATGACATGGATTAGCTCTAGGTAGGGAAGTTTCCAATGCATTATCTTGACATAATAATTTTGGAAAAATAAATTCAGTGTAGTGCCGACTTGCCTGCCCTTCATCGAGCACTTTCCTTACACTACCTGCACATATATCAGCCAATTGAATACCCAGATAGTCTTTTGAATTAACTATTTCATATTGGTGAGGCCGGATACTGTTATTTTCCAGAAGAAGTTTATAATATTCATTTTTATGAGGGGGATTGTCAAAATAATATTTATAATCTATATTTGGATAAAAATTATGTAGAATTTCTTTTACATTCTGAATATACATAAGTTCAAAAATATCTAGCCACTGAAATTCCCTAATAGCAGTTTTTAGTCGTTGCTTCAATAACTCTTTTTTTGCTTGTTCCTTCATATAATTTTCATTTACAAAGGCGTCTATTTCATCAATTATTTTATATTCAAAATCTCTATGCAAATGACATTTTTGGATATCAGTAAAACCAATATATATTTGAAAATCTAAATTAAAAATTGGTCTGAAATCATCTAAGT
>JAHRAP010000112.1 GCA_020027255.1 Nitrosopumilaceae archaeon
ACCAGAATATTTCTGGACAACACAACATGTTTTAGTTTATTCTGGAGTTGTCACGATATCTATTTCTGCGATAATGGGAACATTATTTTTAATAAAATACAAAACAACTAGTATAAAACTTGGGTTATTTATGATAATAATTGGTTCAATGTTGCAACTTGCATCTGGTTATGCAGACTCGATTTCGCATGATATATTTGGACTAGACGGTCTTATTTCCATACCCCATCAAATACTTGAAACTGGTTTGGCACTAACTACTCTTGGCGCATTGATAATATCATATAATATGAGACGTCAAGAATTAAACATATTATTTGCATTCTCAATAATCCTATTCATTTTTGCAACAAGTTGGTTGGTATTTAATTTGAGCTTATTGGTTATTGATACAATAATATGTGTTCCAATACATCAAATTTTTTCTTCTGGATGCGCAATTTTATAAACTTTTAGAATATCAAAACATGGAATCAATACGAAGGCGATACCACTGATAATGATAATCATGCTATAATACACAATACCAAGATTAATTTTTCCCACATCTATTTTAGTTTTAGTTTTATCTAAGTTTGTTATCTTCATCACATATTCGCCATTGTATACTAAATCAAAATAATTTACTGACATTTCTGTTTTAATTTTTTTATGATCTAACATATTTCCATTGGGATCCACGATCTGAATTATTAGCACATTATCGTGATAATTATCCATGGTTATTTTATAAAACCCAATGTTATTTTCGATAGAAACATCATTTAATTTTATGATTTTATGCAAATCAAAATCAATATCATATGATGATTTTGTTACATGTGCACACAATATGACATAAACCACTCCAAATATGATTAAAGTAATCCCCACTAGATAAAATTTCTTGTACTGCAATCCAATAATGACTCATGTGTGACTAATAAGGGCTCGGAGGGCTTCGATCCCTCGACCTGGCGGTCCGAAGCCGCCTGCACTATCCAGGCTGTGCTACGAGTCCACAAAATTTTAATTTGATTACTTATTTAAACACAAGTCATTCTAAATCAATTTTGGGTTTATGTTTTAATCCAATTAATATTGTGCATACGCCAAACATTATCATAAATAATGAAATCTTCTCATTGGTTATTTCAGAATTTATTAAAAAATCTAACACAAACTCTGGTCCCCAAATAATAATTTGGCGAACTATTACGATAGATGCAATGATTAAAAATAGTGTGCCTATTGCAGACAACCAATTATTATGCACATTTTTCATATTTTATTATTTTAACATATCTTAAAACCAGGATTTTTTAATTTATTGCGTATCATCACATTCAACAACAATGGAGTAGCAATTTCAGCCATATATGATAATTCTCCTGAACCCAAATATAATGGGCGAAGATCTTTGATTTGTGAAACCAATCCATTTACAGTCTCGATAGCATCTTTATCGTCTCCACACACAAAAACATCGTAATTTAGGATCATGGAAGGATCTAGAAGTTTTTTTTCAGATATGACATGGAATGCAGACACTAACTTGTTACTTCTCATATATTTTTTTACCAAATCAAACGATGATGGTTTACCATATTTAATTGGAATAAACTCAAAACCAATTTTTGTTTTTTCCATTGGAACTATGGGTGATATTACTATGCATTCATCTTTTATTTGTGGTAATACTTGTGAACAAATACTATCTATATTCTCATAAGGTATAGATAGAATCAAAACGTCGCTTTTTTGGGCTGTTGCAACATTATTATCGCCAACTATAGTTCCATTGATCTTTCCATACGACTCAGCAATTTGGTTATATGTTTTTGCCGCATCTGACGCTTTTTCAGAATTTCTAGAGCCGATTAACACATTATGATTTTTACACCATCTTATTGCGAATCCTTTGCCCATTCCTCCAGTTCCTCCAATTATGCCTATATTCATAAAGTGATAAATTAATAATACTATTATTATCTTTATTTTAAATGACAACAATCATCTTACTGAGACATGGTCAGGCACTAAATAATACCAAAAGAATTTTAGCTGGCAGATCTGATGGTATTGATTTAACTTATGAAGGGATTAATCAAGCTAAAAATATAGCTGAATTCATTAAACCTCTAAATATTTCCACAATTTATACTAGTCCGATCAAAAGAGCTCAAAACACTGCTGAAATAGTCGCGGATCATAATTCAATAAATTATTGTATTGATGATAGACTAATTGAATTGGAAACGGGGCAATTTACTGGTATGAATTATGATAAATTATTTTCCAAACACGGCAATGTGTTTTTAAAATTTTATGAAGGTGATCCTGAAATCAAAAACTATGGGGTAGAAACATTCTCTGAAGTTAAAGATCGAATATCTAACATCGTAAATTTTGTAAGCCAAAAACATTCAGAACAAAAAATACTTTTAGTTACGCATATGGATCCCATAAAAGCAATGATCTCTAATATAGTTGATATTAAACCGTACTCTTTGTTTGAGTTAGTAGTTGCTAATGCATCTTTGACAATTATAAATAATAATCATAATAAATTATCATTGTTAGCAATAAATCTAATGAATATAGCTAGATTTCAACAAAATTTCATGTGATTCCAAAACCCTTAAATAGAAATTTTTAGTGACGACAAAATGATTGATAAAAAAAAATTTGGTCTACATTAATGTACTTACGTTAATGATTATGATATGCCCAATTAATTTTTCGTTAGCTTTAGACGATGATCCTGGTAAATACATAAACCGTAAAGCTGAAGTTTGGAACCTTTTCTATAGGATGATGACAGTCGCATTTGTGATCGGCTCTGTGGTTTCAGGCACACTTATTTGGTTAGTTTGGAGATTTCGAGAATCTAATAATAACGCAAAGAAAACCAAGTATGAAGAACAAGGTAAATGGTAGTTATGAGTGAACATTCTAGTTGGCCTGAATGGATATACGTTGGCGTTGTTGTTGCATTACTTATTTATGTTGGTGCTGAAGCTTGGAATATTGAAAGAATTATAGAACATATTCCTTCAGACGCTGAAATAATCCAAGTTACTGGCCAACAATGGTTCTGGACTTTTGAACATGAAGACGGCACCAAAGAAATAGGAGAATTACATCTCAAAAAAGATCACGCATATAAATTTGAAGTTGTTTCTAAAGACGTTATTCATTCATTTAATATACATGACTATGTCGTATTAGTAGATGCTGTGCCTGGAAGAGTTAATACTGTTTGGTTTTCACCAGATGAAAGTGGCGAGTTTGATATTCAATGTAGAGAATATTGTGGATTGATTCATTATAATATGCGTGCAAAATTATATGTGGAAGATGCATCTTGAATCAAAAACATTTTAATGGTATGTATAAAAATATAAATCAAAGAGTGTGAAATGACGCTAGAAATCCAAAAACCTAGGCCTATTTGGCAAATAATGTTTTCGACTCATCACACAGATGTAGGTTTATTATATCTAATTACATCTCTCGCAGCTCTATTTATGGGAGGTACATTAGCACTAGCTATACGTCTAGAATTATTTTTGCCAGGATCACAGTTCATTTCAGACTCGATGACTTTTAACAGAATGTTTACCGTACATGGTACTACTTT
Source organism: Nitrosopumilaceae archaeon (assembly GCA_020027255.1). Taxonomy (GTDB): domain Archaea; phylum Thermoproteota; class Nitrososphaeria; order Nitrososphaerales; family Nitrosopumilaceae; genus WTHC01. The sequence goes on from JAHRAP010000112.1 coordinate 3,623, forward strand.
GATATTCCTTTTCATACTTCCATTTGCTTCTGCAGTTGGTAATTATTTTGTACCTATAATGGTCAGGTACAAAGATATGGCTTATCCCAAGCTTAATGCAATTGCATATTGGATGATACCTCCAGCTTTTGCACTAATTTGGCTAGGATTTGCTGATTTCACATGGAATGCTTATGCTCCATATTCTGTTACTCGTGCTCCTGGTCCTGCAGCTGATATGTGGATCTTTGGGTTAAAACTTCTAGGAATATCATCAATTCTTGGAGCTATTAATTTTATTGTGACCATTCTAAAATGCAAACATCCAGATTTGCCATTAAGCAAAATTCCATTGTTGGCTTGGTCATATTTGACATCTTCTTTAATAATGTTAGTTGCTATGCCCACATTTGCAGCTGCACTTCTTATGTTATTAACAGATAGACTTGGATTATCTGGATTTTTTAATCCGGCTATGGGTGGAGATCCGATAGCATATCAGCATTTATTTTGGTTTACGTTTCACCCAGAAGTGTATGTGTTAGTTATACCTGCAATAGGTTTTATGTATGACATAATTCCAAGATTTTCTAGAAAACCTATCTTTAGTCATGTTTCTGGCATAGCTGCATTTGTGTTACTGAGTATAGTAGGTTTCGCATCATGGGCACATCATATGTATGCAACAGGAATGTCATTTACAGAAAAAACTGTGTTTATGATTGGCACTTTGTCTGCAGTTCCAGCATCTGCAATGCATGTATTTAATTTTCTTGCTACCATGTGGGGCGGACGTATTAAATTCGCTACACCTATGATGTGGGCTGTAGGCGGTATTGCATTATTTTTTTCGGCTGGTGCTGGTGGAGTAGTAAATAGTGCTATGCCTTTAGATTTTATGACTCACGATAGTTATTGGGTGGTGGGACACTTCCACTTGTTTGTAATGGGAACTATTGCATTCGGTTCGTTCGGGTTTCTGTATTACATATTTCCATACGTCACTGGAAGAATGTATAACGAAAAGCTCGGGAAAATCCATTTTGTTATGTCATTTATAGGAACTATTATGGTATTTTTCACACAACATATACTTGGACTTTATGGTATGCCGCGAAGAGTTTTTGATTATCCACCAATACCAGAATGGATTGCAATGAATCAATTTATAACCATTGGTGCAATGATAATCGGTGTCGGTATGGTAATTTTCTTAATTAATATAGTATACAGTTCAGGAAAAGGTAAAGAAGCTGATATGGGCGATCCTTGGGGAGTCGGAGGTGAAAAATATTATTACCCATATCAAAGTAAAACACCACACCATTAGGATCATTTAATATGGATCAAAAAAATACTGACTCAATTTACAGAACAACTACCACACGCACATGGAAAATGTTGGCGATAATGATTGGAATTTGTATTTCTGGTTCTGCTATTTTTTTTAGTATGTGGGATTATTGGACTTCTCAACCTCCAAATGCTGGATCTTCTTCTATTATTGTTGAAACTACACAAACAGATCTCACTGGTATTGAAGTCCCTGTTTCTTTATCTTTCGTAGAATCTTCTGACTTCAGGACACTTGCATTTAATGCTATGCCTGGAGAAGAAAACCATAATCCAGAAATAAAAGTAAATGTAGGTGATAAAGTGATATTTGACGTAATAAACGATGGTAAATCATTTCATGCATTTGCAGTTACATCTAGCAATGAAGGATTTAACGAAGGTGTAATTGAAGAATCTAAAATAGCTAGCTCTAGTAATCCACTTAAACCAGGTGAATCTGGAAATTCATTTTTCATACCACCAGAAGCCGGTGCTTATTATTATATATGTACAGTACCAGGACATAGAGAACAAGGCATGGAAGGTAGTATTATCGCTACAGATTATGTACATGATGATGATGATGATGATGCAAAACAATCAGAAGATAGCATACATAGAGAATATACTCTATCTTTCGTAGAATCTTCTGACTTTAGGACACTTGCATTTAATGCTATGCCTGGAGAAGAAAACCATAATCCCGAAATAAAAGTAAATGTAGGTGATACAATTACCATAAAATCAATCAATCAGGGCAAATCATTTCATGCATTTGGAATCGTGAAAGATCCAGAAAACTTTAATGATATAATATGGGATTCAGCTATTCAATCTGCATCCAACCCATTAAAACCTGGAGATTCTGGCGAATCCACTTTTGTGGCTGAAAAACGTGGATCTTATTATTATATATGCACAGTTCCTGGACATGCATTACAAGGCATGCAAGGCATTTTTGTTGTAGAATAAATGTTAATAAAATATATCTCACTATTGTCTTTGATTGTATTATATTCTCTTATGTTTATTGGCGGATATGTTTCGGCAGCTGGACTGGGATTGACATGCCCAGATTGGCCATTATGCCCTAGCGGGATCTTGCCAAATTCTGAATACCTTATAGAGTGGGTGCATAGATTAGTTGCCGCAATTACTGGTGCTTTAATAATATCAACCACTGTCATTTGTTGGATCACTAAAAATTCTACCAGAAAAATCAAAATCACTGGCACATTATCAGCAATTTTCGTCTCGACACAAATTACTTTGGGGGCAATAGTGATAGATCTAAAACTGCAAGCATTGTTAGTTGCGATACATCTTGGAATAGGAATAATTCTTTTTGCGATGGTTTTACTTACTACAATATTGGTTTTTCGATTAAACGACATCGAAATTTCTAGTTAGTGTTTAATCCGTCGTGGAATATATATATACAAAATTATGCAGCTTAATCCAATACTTCCTGCTGCAATAGAATAGAAAAAAATGTAACCAAAAGGATTATGAGTACTAACATTAAAAGTGTACGTGGAATTTATATTGTCATTCATATCGTATAAATCCACTTTGAAAATATGGTTGCCAGATTTGGCGAATACATAATCCATTTCCCAATAATCCCCTTTATGGTATATTGGTTTTATACGGTCTATTTGAATATCATCATAAAAAATTCTTAGCCCCATCTTAAATCCATTCTCATTACTAAAGCTATTTACTCTGAATAATATCTGCGATTTTTCTCCTGTCGTAGGGATTTCTGGAAGTGTGGCTATTTGAACTTTATAATCCCCTATTACAGATTCAGCTGAATTGAATAATGAATGTGCATTTGATTCATTACACATGTTATGCACAGAAATAATAATAACTATAGTTATTATGATGTAGTTATTGGTTTTCATTAATATTGTAATCAAACTATAACCATTAATTTATGTGACGTTATGACAAAACCTTTAAATCAAGACTGATAAAAGTTTTGTTATTGGCAATTATACAAAAATCAATAGATATCAAAGTTCCAATAAGTACAGCCTTCACATATTTTGCTAGACCAGAGCATGTGTCTGATCAAATGACAGGGAAAGGTATTGCTATGACTGTGATACCAATGGATATAAAAGATGGAATGGGTGTGGGTACCACTTTTAGAATAATCGGAGATTTTAACGGCAAGAGATTGGAATGGGATTGCATAACAACAGAATTTAAAAAAGAAGAACAAATATCGGCAAAAATGATCAAAGGTAAATTTAAAAAATGGGAAATAACTACCAAATTTAAATCCTTACAAGAAAATCTTACTAATATTACAATGGTAGTTAATTATGAATTACCATTTGGATTATTAGGGAAGCTTGTTAACATGATTGGATTTGGAAAATCAGCTTCTCGCGGAATGGAGACAGCGCTTTATAAAGTCAGGGGACTATTAGAAGGTAATGCCTCATTACCAGTGTACATAACACTAGATGCTTACAAAAAACTTATCGAAGAGAAGAAAAAAATGAATAACGCTCCAATATCATCAGTATTATCTACAGTTATTGAAAAATACAATAATATCACAACACAAATAAAAAACTGAATAAAAATTTAAACATTACAACTGGGGTCTGTAGCTCAGCCAGGTAGAGTACTGGACTCTTAATCCAGTCGTCGAGGGTTCGAATCCCTCTAGACCCATATATTTTAATAAAATTTTTGTTTGTTGTATGCATATAGTTCAATGCTTACAGTTACACATTACTAGCGTCATGTCAAATGTACAATCATGAGGCCCAATTGATCTAGAATTGATAGGTATTTTTTTCATACAATCTCCATGTCTGTTTTTCTTACAAAACCAGCAAATTTTATCCAAACTACTCATAATCATATATGCCTCTTGACAATATCATATTAATTATCATACATTAAATATAAAGTAACCATGACGAAAACCGTTTGTCATTTCCTGTAGTTATATTCATAAATTTACGTTGTAGTTTTCTAGTCATCGTTCCTGGATCTCCATTTCCTATTTTTATATGATCTATTTCAGTTACTGATTTTACTTCCGCCGCTGTTCCTACCATAAATACTTCATCAGCTACATAAAGATCTTCTCTATCTAAATCCACTTCAGACACATGATCATTATCCAGCTTAACTATTTTTATAATGCTATCTCGAGTTATTCCGTTAAAAATACCTGCTGTCAATGGCGGGGTGTATATACCTCCATCTTTCACAATAAAAATATGTTCTGCACTCCCTTCAGTAATTTTACCTTGATGATTTAACAGTATAGCTTCATCACATCCATCATTTAACGCTTCTATGCGTGCCAACGCCGCATTAGCATAATTAGAAGATGCTTTAGCTTTCATAGGTTGCGATCTTGGATCTATTTTTATCCAACTAGAAATCTTACATTTAGCACCAGTTACATTTCCGGCGCTAGTTTCGCCAATTTTCCACTCCCAACATGCGATTGAGACATTTATATCGTTTTTTGGAGTCAGTCCCATCTCTCCATGCCCATAATACACTATTGGTCTAATATAACATTCATTTAATAAATTAGTCTTGACTGTTTTTATTATTGCGTTTGAGATCTGATCCTTAGAGTATGGAATTTTCATTGAATACATCTTGGCAGATCTGAAAAGTCTATCTACATGTTCAGATAATCTGAAAATCGCTGATCCGTTTTTGGTATTATAACAACGTATTCCCTCAAATATTGCTGTGGAATAATGTAATGCGTGAGTTAATACATGTATTTTAGCATCATTATAACATACTAATTTTCCATTCATCCAAATTTTTCTATTGTCTATCATATGTAATCGAATTCAAGTTTTCGTAATTTAAAGAATTATTTACAATATAATTTGTCTTCATTAATATCACCCTAAATGAATTTTATAGTGGATTTAATAGAATGTACTGCATTTATTGCTTTTTCAATATTATTATCAGAATCTTTAATTATTACTATTATCCGCGAAGTTTCTTCCTGTGCATCAATATTTAATATGTTTACTCCTACATTTCCAATGCTGTGCCCAATTTTACTTACAACTTGTTGAACTCTCCACATGTCATCTCCTATCACAGTAATTACGCCTCTATTGTATATTATATTTGCCAATGGATCGAAACTTAATAAATATCTCTCATTACGTTTTATATAATTACCATCTAAAAATAAAATTCGTGCAAATTCTATACCGTCCTTTGTAAAAGGAGATAATACTACATATTCTTTGTAACGTCTATTGGTATTGAGAGATTTTAATAATTTGTTTACACATGAAGATTCAATTCTCAACACAGCACAATTTTTTTTCCCAGTAACGATCTTCAATGGATGTACATGTTCATATTCAATTTTTTTTTGTATTGTTGTTATTCTTGACGGGTTCTTCATATTAGTTATTTTAAGAGGAATCTCAACTCCATTCTCTATTATCTCTTTAATTACAATTGGATCCAAAATTTTCATTCCAAACATTCCAGCTAATCTAGCTTCATTATAAGATAATTTTTTGATCTCTGTTAATTCATCATGTACAATTTTTGGATCTGCAGAAACAACAGAGCTATCTTTTTCGAATGATATTTCAACTTCGTATTTATCATGTAGTAATATGCCTAGATCTACAGCGGTTCTATCTGAACCTCCTCTTTCATATGTTGTCATGATTCCTTCCACTGTTTTACCAATAAACCCGCCTATGCACACAGCTATATTATTTTTTAATAAATGTTCTATATGCTTTATTTTTTTCGTAGATTCAGACAGCAAAAAATTTGCATTTTCTATATTATGATCTGTAATTATTGGCCAACAATCAAACGAAATTGATTCAGAATCTACTCCATAACTTTGCATAACATATTTCATCACATGTGACATGAGTATTTCTCCAGAATATGCAAGTGATCTAGATCTTATATCATCTGAAAAATCATTTTTTACTTTTGCTTCTTCTAATGCTAGTTTTGATTTTGTTAAATACGATCCGATTAATTCATTAACATGATTTTTATATTTTTTTTGTAAAAATTTTGTGATATTTTTATACGTTTCAATTTGATTCAAAGACATTATTTCATCATTATGTAATTTTTGGCTTATGTCTAATACCACGTCTGTCATTGATTGAATTTGTTGTTTTTTAATTGTAAGTGGCGCAGAAAAAACCACAATAATTTTGGTTGATTTTTTTTTAAAAGCTTGAATGCGTTGTATTATTGTTGGTATATTTATGCCATTTACCCCTATTGCACTACCGCCGAATTTTGCTATGATTAATTTAGTCAATTAAATAACAATTATCTATGTAATACTAATTATTTTATATATCTTATAGTTTTTTGTTTTAAATCTATATTCATTATATTAAAAGTTTAAATTGATTCCAATTAGTAAAACCCTGGGCTCGTGGTCTAGCTCAGTTATGACATTGCCTTTACACGGCAAAGTTCCAGGGTTCAAATCCCTGTGAGCCCATACGACACTATAACTCAAACTTGAAGCCAGATCAAAAACCTCTAAAACCTACTGGTCGAGAAGATTCTGGATGTTCTTTTAACCACGAAATTTGTTTTAACATATTGTTTTTATCAGATGGAAATGTGCCCTTTATAGAATATGCATTAGACGCATGGTTGGCCCGGAAGACAATCTTTTTTTTAGTGTCTATGTTTTTGATCAACAATTCTAATTCATTCAACGCATCACTATCTTCTACAGGAATAAATTCTTCATTAAATTTAGCTAAAAATTCATTCTTGATACCATTTTCTAGATTTAACGTTAGGGCTCCAACATATGTTGGAGATATTGCATTTATTATTATTGCAGTTTCGGTTATGTGTTCTATTGTGTGTTTCTTACCTCCTAACCCCAATATTATCATACATGACAATTCATATCCAGATTTTTTTGCTTTTACACAAGATTTGATTATTGTATCATGAGTCGCTCCTTTAGTAATTTTTTTAAGAATAACATTGGCGCCACTTTCTATGCCTAAATACAATAACTTTAATCCTGCATTATTCATATCGATTAATTCCTTGTTGCTTTTTTTTAATAAATTCATTGGCATAGCATAACATGACACTCTTTCTAATTCTGGAAATTTATAGTATAGATACTTAAGAATTTCTATCATTGTATCTGTTTTTATATTCAATGCATCTCCATCTGCCAAAAACACTCTTCTTGTTTTTGGGAGCTTATTGGATATTTCCATTATTTCGTTTTTTATTTCAGGTAATGATTTTTCGTAATATTGTTTGCTTCTATACATATCACAAAATGAACATTTGTTATATGAACAACCTAGTGTTACTTGCAATATCAACGATTCTGATTCTGATGGTGGTCTATAAACAGGGTAATCATAATCTAACATTATTTTATAACTCCATTTAATTGCCTTTTATATTTTTTTAAGGCTATGCAAAAAATTGGAGGCAATAAAACCATACATAGAAATAATAAATTGAAATGCATTGAACTTAATATCAATTCATCGTCGTGATCATGAATATGATTCATCATTAACTCAGAAGATGACGAATAAAACATCTCAATAATATTATTCCAGGTATTGTGTATTATTGTTTCCTCGTACCAACTGTGTCCTCCTGGCAAACCATTTATTATTAACATAGAACCAATAAATATTAGCATAGATCCAGTGACATACTCTATATTTATTCTTTGTTTAACTAGTGTTTGTTTTACATTTATTCCAATTATTGTTATTATTGAAATAAGTATTAGCGGAATCGCTCTTCCTATTCCATGAATAAATCCTAATGTGGCTCCAATTTCTAAAGTACCTGTACTTGCAATGTACGTTAATAACCAATAAAACATGGGGTTTGGACATCCCACTCCTGCATTTCCTAAAAGTAATCCCATGAAAAATGATTTAACTAAATCTCCGCGTTTTTGAATAAATGTAGGCATTCCAGAATACGTAGGTAAATTTAGACGTATCAGATGAATCTGACTTAATCCAAACGCGAATGCAATTATTCCTGCTATTAAAAACATAATTGTTGAAACGGTATTTAATGCGACAATGTCGCCAATTTTTGCTATAATGATTCCATATATAGTTATTGTAATTGTTAAGCCCAATCCAAATAACATGGACATGACCAGACCTTTTTTGTAACAATGACCCATACTTAATGGAATTATTATGAAAACTAGAGGCATAGTGCATGGAAGAATAATCATGGATAATCCTGCTACATATGAGATTATCGCCCACATAGCATATTGCATATCATCATGAAAATCAAACCACATAATTAACGAAAAACATATTCCGATAATTATTGATGAAATTAAAATAAATATAAAACCAACAACAATTTTGGAGATCGAGCTATCCATATTATAATTTGGTTATGTTTTACAATTTAATAAAAGATTTATTGTAGTTTAATCAAGTTTATCATGATTTTGTATGCCGATTAATATTTTTGTAGATGGTTCTGGAGGAAATGATTCTGGATATGGTTTCTATGTAACAAATACAGGAAACTCTCTATATGAAAAAAAACCTAATCTCACTAATAACCAAGCAGAATATATGGCCATAATACATGCACTCAAAACAATCAATACTGATGATGAAATAATAATATATAGTGATTCCAAAAATACTGTGTGCCAACTGAATCATGAATATGCCATAAATAATGATCAATTAAGATCACTTGCAAGAGAAGTATGGGTCCTAATTAAACTATGTAAATCAGTAAAAATAATCTGGATACCAAGAAATAAAAATTTAGCTGGTAAAATGTTAGGAAGTTAAAATTTATTATAAATAATTGTATCATATAAATTCACAAATTGGTTTTTACATTGCATTTCAACATTTCGCATGAAAGCTTTTATTACACAATGACAAATCATCCAATAATAGCATAATGACAAAATCATCATTGCTTTCGCCGAAATCAATCGCGATCATAGGCGCTTCTGATAAATCAGGAAGCATAGGTAATGCAATAACAGCTAATATTATCAAAGATTACGCTGGCAAATTTTTTTTTGTAAACCCTAAACGCAAAAAAATTTTTGGTAGTGAATCATACGCAAGTGTATTAAATATACAGACAACTATTGATCTAGCTATAATTATTACTAAAAATACTGTCGTGCCGCGAGTTTTAGAAGAATGTGGTAACAAACATGTAGGCGGCGCAGTAATTATCACTGCTGGATTTAAGGAAGTTGATGACCATGGTGCGCAACTGGAAAAAAAAATTAAACAAATAGCAGATAAGTATAAAATCAGAATTATTGGCCCTAATTGTTTAGGAATAATGAATTTAGACAAAAATGTAATGATGAATGCCACATTTCTTAAAACTACTCCATCTCACGGTAATATTGCATTGGTATCTCAAAGTGGTGCTATATGTGCCGCATTGGTAGAAGATGCAAGCGCACAAAACATAGGTTTCTCTGCAGTGGTTAGCATGGGTAATAAAACTGATGTTAATGAAGTTGACATATTAAATATGCTTGCTGATCATAAACAAACTAAAGTCATTATCATGTATCTTGAATACATATCAAACGTCAAAAAATTCATTGCTGTATGTAATAATATTACCAAATATAATAAAATTAAGAAGCCTATCTTGATATTAAAGTCTGGGCGAAGCCCCGAAGGAGCTAAAGCTGCTATGTCTCATACTGGTGCAATAATGGGATCTGATAAAATATATGATACCGTACTAAAACAATCTGGTGCTATTAGAGTAGATACAATGCAAGAATTATTTGATTATTCTGTTGCATTTTCAAAACAACCACTTCCATCCAAAGGAGATTTAGTTATATTATCTAATGCCGGTGGTCCTGCAATAATATCTACAGATGCATGTTCAAAATTCAAAATAAATATGGCTGATATAAGCACAATCAGAAATAAAATAAATAAGATTATTCCTCCATGGGCTAGTTCCAGAAACCCAATAGATCTAGTAGGCGATGCAGATTATATACGATTTAAAATGGTCTTAGATTTAATTCTCTCGCATCCCAATGTAGGATCTGTGATCATTATGTGTACTCCATCCGCCACACTAAATTATGAAGATCTTGCGAATGTCATAGTGCAAAAATCTAAAAAACACAACAAAACCATATTAGCTAGTCTTATGGGATTAGATGAAGGGCCTAAAAATAAAGAAATTTTGAGTGATGGTAATATACCTTATTATAATTATGCTGAAGACGCTGTGAGAACATTGCATACCATGATCAAATTTGTTAGATGGACTAAATCTAGTGCTGGAAAAATTAATAAATATATTGTAGATGCAAACAAAGTTCGAGATATTTTTCTGAAAGTAAAAAAAGATGGTCGCAAAAACCTGTTAGAAGAAGAAGGACAAAAAATATTACAAGCTTACGGTTTTCCACTACCAAAAAGTTTTATTGCAAAAACTAAAAAAGACGCAGTTAAATTTGCAAATCAAATAGGTTATCCAATTGTTATGAAAATAGTTTCTCCACAAATAATTCATAAATCAGATGCTGGTGGAGTTAAAGTAGGCATTAAAAATGATAAAGACGTAACTAAATCATTTGATGCAATAGTAAAAAACGTTCTACATTATAATGATAAAGCTATAATCAAAGGTATTTTAATAACAGAAATGATTAATGACGGTTATGAATTGATCTTGGGATCAAAAAACGAACCTGGATTTGGACATGTTGTCATGCTCGGTATGGGTGGCATATATGTAGAAGTATTCAAAGATGTTACATTCAAATTGGCTCCTATCACAAATCAAGACGCCAGCTCCATGATTAATTCTATTAAAACTAAAAAAATATTAGATGGTGTACGTGGAAATCCTCCAGCTGATATCAAAAAACTATCAGAATGCGTACAACGACTTTCACAATTAGTGGTAGATTTTCAAGAAATTAATGAATTGGATATAAACCCAATTCGAGTAATGAATCAAGGTCAAGGGTGTAAAATTTTGGATGTTAGAATAAGTATTTGAATATAAACATCGTTTTAGAATATTTATAGTAGAACAATGTACCATTTATATGGAAATCAAAACAGGGCAAGATTACATAAACAGTCTCAAAGGTAGAAATCTTAAAGTTTACCTTTTTGGCGAACTAGTTGAAGAGCCGACAGAAAACCCAATTATAAAACCATCAATTAATGCTGTAGCTGAAACTTATGATCTAGCTATCCGTGAAGAAGAATTAGCTACTGCACAATCATCTATATCTGGCAAAAATGTAAATCGCTTTCTGCATATAGCTGAAAGTGCAGACGATTTAGTTTTACAAAATAAAATGCAACGTAAAATGGGACAAAATACTGGTACATGTTTTCAACGTTGTGTTGGTATGGATGCATTGAACGCACTTCATTCTGTAACTATGGAAATTGATCAAAAATATGCCACAAATTATCATAATCGTTTATTGAATTTCATTAAAATGATTCAAACAGAAAATCTTGTTATTGGTGGTGCGATGACTGATCCTAAAGGTGATCGTAGTAAAACTCCATCTGAACAGGAAGATCCTGATTTATTTGTTCATGTGACTGAAAAAAGGGAAGACGGTGTAATAATAACTGGCTCCAAAGCACATCAAACTGGATGTATCAATTCTCACTGGATCATTGTTATGCCTACAGTAAGACTAACTAACAATGATAAGGATTACGCTATTGTTGGTGCTATACCTGTAGACGCATCAGGAATTACTTACATATACGGGCGCCAGTCATGTGATACTAGAAGTGCTGAAGGTGGAGATATCGATCCTGGAAATACAAAGTTTGCAGGTCAAGAGGCAATAATAGTTTTTGATAATGTATTCATTCCATGGGATAAAATATTTATGTATGGTGAATATGAATTTGCATCCATGTTGATAGAAAGATTCACTTGTTATCATAGGCGTAGTTACGTATGTAAAACTGGGTTAGGTGATGTATTAATAGGTGCTTCAGCTGCTGTTGCAGATTATAATGGTTTATCAAAAACATCACATATTAAAGACAAACTAGTAGAAATGACTCATCTCAATGAATCTATATATGCTGCTGGAATTGCATCATCATATCAAGCGCAAAAAATGAAGTCTGGAGTATGGTTAAATGATGATATGTTAGCACAAGTTTGTAAACATAATGTGACAAGATTTCCTTATGAGATAAGTAGACTTGCTCAAGATATAGCTGGAGGTCTTGTAGTTACCATGCCATCAGAAAAAGATTTCAAAAACCATGAAATAGGCCCTATCTTGAAAAAATACCTAGTTGGCAGAAAAGGAATTAACGTAGAAGATAGAATGAGGGTGTTAAGATTGATAGAAAATATGACACTAGGTAGAAATGCAGTTGGTTATTTAACTGAATCAATGCATGGAGCTGGATCTCCACAAGCACAAAGAATCCAAATAGCAAGACAAATGCAATTAGGCTATAAAAAAAAACTAGCTAAAATATTAGCTGGAATTGAAATCAACGACAAAATTGACGAAGATAAATATTCTGATTACTTTAAACGTGTATTCAAAGTTCCCACCAACAAAAAATTATAACGCCATATTTTTATTAAATGAACTATATATTTGATATGTCTTATATTATTTTCTTCGCTTTTTTATACGATTATACACCATTATCGTTAGTACAACTCCAATTATTATATAATTAATTGGAGGAGCTAAAAATCTTATAATGTGACCTACATATGGTATTGTATAAATTACTTTACCTCTATATTCTTCTTCCGTTATTGGAAAATCAACTCCAGGTATGGATGCTTTATTCGCATCGCCTTTAGTTTTAATAATCTTTGGCACATTATTAATAATAGAATCTACTCGATGGACTATTACTCTATCATGACTTATCGGCTTGTCAAAAACTATTATGTCTCCAATAACAATCCTACTAAATTCATAACTTCCTTGGACTACTAATACATCAAAAATTTGTAATTCTGGTATCATGCTACCACTAGAAACTACATAAAATGGATTGTATGTACCAAAAACTACCTGCGTAGATAACCAAATGACAGTAATCGCAATCAGAATTATTATTACATCTTTTATTGATTTTTTGGATATTATATTCTCTATGCGCAAATTATAGCACTGAATTAATTAATACTAGTTCCACATTTTTCACAAAATTTTGAATCGTGTTTATTAATAAACATACAGTTACTACATTTTAAATGCATATCATCGCCATCAGTAGATATTTGTTCATTTTTGTTAGCACCAATCAAAATAATTTCACCGATCTTTTTAATATTACTCCAATTCACAGTGATGATCTCTCCATCATTTTGGATTACGGCCAAAACTATAGATTGTGAAGAATCTATTCCAACTTGTTTGGCAATCCCAATCTTGTTTGCATTTTCATCATAAACCTGCATTCCAATTATAGAGTTGAAAGAAACATTACTATTTTGATCATCATTTTCATGTTTTGATGGTTGTTTTATCGAGTTATCGCGTTTAGAACTATCCTCATTTATCGCATTACCAACTTCATTATTACTAGGTTTTTTAAATTCTCGATACTCTGCAATTACTGATTTACATTCATCGCAAATGTATTGGCCTTTTTCTAATAATATTAAATTTTCAGCTACTTCTTCATTTGGATTACTAAACTCTATTTTTGGAGATCTGGCATAATCTTTTTCGCACATGTTGCAATAATATTTGGAGATCTTAGTTGTCTCCAATCTTCCTAAAGGAGCTAAAAATAAATCTGGACCTCCTAAATTTCCTTTCTGTTGCTCTTCTTCATTAATCTTGGCAATCACATATCCGCCAGATCCACGCAGCTTCTTAACTTTTAAATCCAACATGGATTATTATGCTATTATTAATATATATACTTGAATTTTTGTCTAATTATACTAATAACATATTTAGGTGCGTACAGAATAATATTAATATGCCAATAATAAAAATCAAAGATTTAAAAAATTGGGAATCTTCTGTAATTAATTCCAAAATACCAGTGTTTGTTGATTTCTGGGCTGAATGGTGCGGTCCATGTAGAATGATCGGTCCTATAGTTGAAGAATTATCTACAGAATATGACGGAAAAATAAATTTTGTTAAAGTCAATGTAGATGAATCTAATGAATTGGCATCAAAATATAATATTTTTAGTATACCTACACTTCTAATATTTAACAATGGAAAATTGATAGATCAACAAGTTGGAGCTGCATCTAAAGAATCATACAAAAATATGATCAATCGAATATTAGAAAATAAAGGAGAAGCTAATTAGGATCTAAAACAATTAATAACACATTATATAAGTTTACATATGTCAGATACAGTGGACACATTAAATCTATTAACAGAAAAACTTAACGATTTATTTAATCAAACACAAAACTACTATGAAGCATTTTTAGATACTAACACACTTTACAAAAACGGCCAAATTAGCGACAGCGATTTTTTTAAAAAATTGGGAGATTACACAGTGGCATATTCTGCATTAGAATTTCTTTCTATCAAAGTTATATTTGAAATCAAAAAAGCTATTGATAAAATACCTAACGGCCAAAATGTTGCTGGTTCTAACCATCAAGGATTTATGACAAACCAAATACCACAAAATATTGGAAGTGGACATCCTAATTCTAATATCCAACAACTTGGAACTATGTCAAACCCAATAGGAGCCCCTCCACAAGTTATATCTACACAAGATAATTTTTCTAATGTAGGAACACTTCCGTCTCCAGATCCTACACTAATGACTTCGCAGTCAGTAAAAACATGCAATTCATGTGGTATGACATTGAGATTAAATGCAAAATTTTGTACCAAATGTGGAAATAAAATTTAATCATTTTACATTATCTGTTTATTATATCATTTTTGGTTTTCCCCACACTCTACACAAAATCTTGCTTCGCTCGAATTTTCTTTGCCACATTCTGAGCAATATTTTATATTATCAGAATTTTTATTTTGGCCAATTTTTCTTACAGCTCCTGTAGGTATGTATTTGTCATCATCAATTATTTTTACTACTGTATTTTTGTCTTTATCTTCCATATATGACATCATACGTGGAATTGTATTTTTCTTGTTGTTCGGATCTGGGATGGTGTCGCCTAGCCAAAATGAATATCTTAGTAAAGTCAGCTCTGGCGTAGAAAAAGTTAGTGTGTGACTAGACATATATTCTTCTGCAGCAGCTTTGGAATTAAAAACTTTCATTATTATCATTTTTGATAATGGACATAATATAGCTAATGGACCGGGAGGGAATCGAACCCTCTACCTCCACGTTGCGAACGTAGCATTATGCCAGTAAACCACCGGCCCTAGAACATAAACCCATTTTGGTATTTATTTAATTATGGTTAATCATATAATTCATTATGCCTGTTTATGACGCTGTAATAACCAACTCACATGTAGTCTTACCAAATATGATAATAGAAAAAAATATAGTTATAGACAACGGAAAAATAATTTCATTTACAAATGACACTCCACAATGCGATATCAAAATAAACGCAACAGGTTTAATATCAATTCCAGGTGTAATTGATCCGCACGTTCATTACGGCGTATATTCTCCAATCAGACAAGCTGCCATGACTGAATCTAGAGTAGCTGCAATTGGAGGAATAACATCTATGATGCGAATGTTACGAACTACCAAATCATATAAAGATATATTAACACAACACATATCCGCATCTTCTAATTCGCATTATGTTGACTATTCTATTCATGCCTCCATATTCAATAAACCGCAAGTAGACGAGATGGAATATTGTATTAATCATAACGTTTCGTCTTTTAAATTATATATGAATCTGGGATTAAACATCGGAAAAATCTATATGGATATGGATACAAACACAGATCGTTTACAAGAATCAACAGTTGAAATAAATTACGAATTAATTAAACATGTGATAAAGAATGCGTCATCTCTCAACTGTCCTGTTTTGGTACATGCTGAAGACTATACAATATGTTCACATAATGAAACAAAAGCTCAATTAGAAAATCGAGACGGGTTAAAAACATGGTCTATTTGCAGATCTGAAGATTCAGAATCTATTGCAATAAAAAATATTTCCAAACTAGCCAGAGATTTTAATTGTGTCCTATATTTTGTTCATATTGGTTCTATTCTAGCAATGAAGCAAATACTTCATGAAAAAAATAAAGGCACCAAAATTTATACTGAAACATGTCCACATTATTTAACCTTATCTTATGACACACATCATGATTATGATGCAAAAGTCATGCCTCCAATAAGATCAGCTAATGATATTCAATATATTTGGAATTCGCTGAGTAATAATCATATCGATACTATTGGAACTGATCATGTTGCAAATAGATTATCTCGCAAAATGGGAAAAAATATTTGGACTACTTTAGCTGGATTCCCTGGACTCGGAACGTCTTTATCCATATTATTAAGTGAAGGTATAAATAAAAATAAAATGTCACTATTACAATTAGTCAAGCTTACCAGCACTAACACTGCCAAAATTTTTGGCATGTATCCAGCAAAAGGTTCTCTAGAAAAAAAGTCAGACGCCGATATAACATTAATAGATCTCAAAAAAGAAATGAAAGTAAAAAACATTCCATTTTGTGGATATTCTGATTATAATGTTTATGACGATATGAAATTGAAGGGTTGGCCAGTTAAAACATTGTTGCGCGGTAAATTAATCTCAGACAATTTCGAAGTTGTAGGGAAACCTGGATATGGTAAAATGATTGATAGGAAATCACAAAATATTGAAGCTGCCATCTAAATTGGCCTTATATATTATATCTGGTTTTCTTTGAAAAATACCTACTTCTAAAACTCCGGCAATTTTCATGATTTTCTTTAATAATATTTGAGGTTTTCTAATCGTCCCAAAATCACAATCTATAATCATATTCCCATTTTCAGTTATTATTGGATATCCTTTCGATGCAATACGAAGTGACGCCTTTCCATTTATTTTAATTAATTTTTTTGTGATATATGATCTAGCTGAATTGTGAATTTCTATTGGTATGCTAATATCCATTTTATTAACAAATTTAGATTCATCTGCCATGATAATTACATTTTTAGACATATTCATTAGTATGTTCTCCTTCAGCAAAGCCCCGCCTCCTCCTTTCACTAAATTTCTTTCTTTGTCTATCTGATCTGCCCCGTCAAACATAACATCTACCTCATCTAAATGATCTGATTCTATTAATTGAATGTAATTATTTTGTTCAACAACCATTTTTATTTGTGATGACGTCGGAACAGCTTTGATTTTTATTTTGTTTGTTTTGACAAACATTGATAATGTTTTTGCGAATATAGATGATGCATGACCGCTTCCTAACGCAATTATTTTTCCGTTTTTAATAAATTTTAATATGTCATTGGATACATTTGTTAATGCATCATCAAAACCATTATTCAACTCCTATCTCTTCCAATTTTGATAGTGTTTCCATTATTTCAGATTTAATTTTTTTAATTTCAATATCATCATTATTTAGTTTTGAGTTTTTGACATGATCTTGTTCTGTTGTACTGCTAATATGAAATAATTCTTGTTTTGTTGCATTATTTAATTCATCTATTGGACCTTTATTTTTATTTGTTACATCTCTATTTTTTAGTTTATCTGATTTAGTATTTGAATTTCTACCAAATCTATTTTCAAATTTTAAAAAACGTTCATCGATTATTGATTTAATTTTATCTGCATTCCCAACATTATTTTGGTTTTCTAGACTACTAATCTCATCTGACACAACATCTAAATTTTTGTGGCATTCTTTTAGTAATTCTAAGTGTTTGTTGTTAATTAATTGTGTGTTATTGAGCTTGATTATCATTTTATTAATAAAATTTTGTTTTGCATTCAGATATGATCTATGGTTTATGTTTAGATTAGATTTATGTTGTATATTTTTTGTAAACTGAATTATTAGCGCTACAAAAATTGTAGCTATTAATATACAAAAATAAATTGTAATTTCATGCATTTATATTTACCATTTCACCCAAGAATATTTTCGTAATTTGGAGTCAGGAAAGCCACAATTCGAACATTGTCCATGCCTCTTATGATATGAATTATTACCACATCTTCTACATCTTATATGGGTCTTTTTTTTTGTGAATCCCCCCATTGAAGTTGTTCCTTTTACCATAAAATCACTTGCTTGGAGGCGGTGGTGAAATCATAATTACATTATCTCCTCTTACTACTATTGTTCCCAGATTTTTTGCATCGTCGTTGGAAATTTCTTCGGATTGAGATAGCAATAAATTCATATGCTGATCAAATCCTAGCAAACTACCTCGTATCGTTTTGTTACCTTTGAGTTTAATAAGTACAACTTTATCGATACTTTCATTCAAAACTTTTACTGCCATATCTACAGACATTTTACTCAAACAGTTCTCTTAAACGCATTATATTAAAATTTCATTTTGTTATATTAGTGATTTAAATTGATAAAATAAATGAAATTTTTAACGATTTCGCGCATTATTTTTTGACCAGCTGCGATATTAGCAATAGTTGGATCTCCAATAACTCCATTTTTCGTGACAGCGGGAAAAGATCCAGCCAATTTTTTTTTACATTGCAGTAATTTTGTCCCGCGTAAATCATCTATAATTACGCCTTTCCTAGCATCTGACATTTTAGTTTTGTCTGATATCGCTAACATCAATGATGTCTCCACAAAACCTCCGTGATCCATTCTATTATCCATGAAATCCCAATACGAAAAAACATTTATTTTTAATTTAGGGATCTTGATTTTTGTTTCTAGTTTTGTGATATATTTTTTGTTTCCATAATGACCATTTAAAATAATTATTTTGTTTATATTGTTTCTATGTAAAGATGTGCATATATCTATCAGCATTGTTTTTAACGTGTTTGGTTGTAAACTTATATTAAAATATGGTGCATGCTCAGAAGAACAGCCATATCTTAATGTTGGTAAAACCATTAAATTGCATTTTGTCGCTAATATTTGAGATATTTTAAACACAATATCCGAGTCTGTAGATATTGGAAGATGTGCACCATGTTGTTCTATAGATCCTAACGGTATTAATGCAATCGTATTATTTTTTGAAATAATTTTACGCAATTTAGGATCATATTGATTCTGTATTTCCATAATTTTCATTAATTTTTTATATGTACTTTTCTCCAATTCACAAACAGTTTATTTTCTAAATGTAATTTTACTGCTTTGAGTAATATTTTTGATTCCAATTTTTGACCTTTCGTTTTAATGGTTATAAACGAATAGTGAGATCTTATTTTAAATGAATCTTGAATGATGATGGGTCCTTGATCTAAACTCTCTGTAACGTAATGTGCTGTGACGCCTATGATCTTGGTACCTCGTTCATACGCTTGTGCATATGCATTAGCTCCTGGGAATGATGGTAGTAATGATGGATGTATATTGATTATTCTATTTGGATATCTCCACACAAAATTAGGAGTCAATATGCGCATGTATCTAGCCAGAACAATTAAATCTATTTTGTATTTTTTACACAAATTTAATAGATGAGCCTCCGCTTTTATTTGATCTTTCTCATCTATGACGAAAAAAGGAATGTTAGATATCTGAATTTTATTACGTATAGATCCATCTGTTCCTATCACCAGACAAACTTTGCCTTTTAGCACATTTCTGACATTTGTATCCAAAATAGCATTAATGCAATGAATTTCTTTAGTAACTAATATGGCAATATTTTTATGTTTGTTACTTTCATTGAACACATCTACTTCCATCTTGTAAATAGTCGCTAATTTTTTTAATTTCAGATTTAACATTCCGAATTTCATTTTATGATCGAATGATGCAGAAATATACATTCCAAAAAAACCTTTTATTACATTTTGATTAATTTTTTCTATATTCCCATTATTTTTGAAGATACAATTGGTAAATGCAGCTACCACCCCTTCTTTATCTTGTCCTACCACTGTCACACTTACAATTTTTTTCATTAATTACCTTTGGCAAATTACATATTATTAATACTTGTAGTCGTGCGGAAGATGGGATTTGAACCCATGAACCACTTAGGACAAGGTCCTAAGCCTTGCGCCTTTGACCAATCTTGGCAACTCCCGCATTTTTCAACACATAAACACAAATTTATCTATTATTGATATATTATATTGACGAAAAGACTATTTGGCACAAATGGAATCAGAGGAATATTTGGTAAAGATCTCACATTGGATTTGATATGTAACATGTCACTTGCAGTAGCAGCCTATTTCAATAAAGGCACAATATTGATTGGGTATGATTGCAGACATTCGAGTAAATTAATTTCAAAGATCATATACTCTGTATTGAATTATTGTAATTTGAATTGTAAACTGGCAGGTATGATTCCAACACCATGTTTACAATTGTCTGTAAAAAAGCTGAAATACGATGGTGGGATAATGGTAACGGCATCTCATAACCCACCTGAATATAATGGATTTAAAGTCATATCTCATGACGGAATAGAAATTTCTGAAACGGATCAATCAGCTATCGAAAACATTTATTTCAATCAGAAATTTGTATCTTCAAAAGATTTTGGGGTCACAGAAATAGAAAATAGATCAATTCAAACTTATGTAGACTCTATAAAATCAAACATAAATCTTAGTAGTATATTATTAAAAAAATTTACCGTAGTATTAGATCTCGGTAACGGTGTACAATCTCTCACCGCGCCAAAAATTTGTGATGCTTTGGGCTGTAGAGTTATCAAAATAAATGAAAATATAGACGGTTCATTTCCAGGCAGAGGCTCAGAACCAACTACTACTAATCTTAAACAATTGTCGTCAAAGGTGATTGAATATAAAGCTGATCTTGGAGTAGCTTTTGATGGTGATGGTGATCGAAGTATATTTTGTACTAATAAAGGAAAAATTATAAACGGAACTGAATCTGCACTATTATTAACTGATAGCATATTGCAAAAAAAACCAAATTCTATCATAATAACATGTTTAAATACTCCTTCCAATATAGATGAAATCGCATTTAAAACAAAATCTAATGTGGTCAGAACCAAAGTGGGGAGTGTATCTGTTTCTCGAAAAATGCAATCTAAAAACGCGATAATTGGGTTCGAAGAAAATGGCGGATTCATGTTTGGACCGCATTTGGAAGTTCGTGACGGTGCTATGTCAATGGCATTGATGTTGGATGTATTAGCATCTTCTGACAAAACCTTATCTCAAATGATATCAAGAATACCGCATCCGATCATTACAAAAACTAAAGTATATTGTCCAAATTATACTATTGGCCAAAAGGTGATTTCGGCACTTCATAATACGAACTATTATTTTGATGATCAAGATGGGATAAAAATATTCTTAGATGCAAAAAATTGGATAATGGTAAGACTAAGTGGCACTGAACCATTATTACGAATTTACGCAGAAAGTGATAGCGCCAAGAAACTTGATGCAATGATCTCGGAATATGTAAATAAAATCAAATGTTACCGACAACATTTTTAAACTAAAAACGAAAATATTACACATGCAAACAAATGATCTAATTGGTGATCTGCATGGCTAAAGCTTATTATGTAAAATTTGATGTTCCTCACGATCTAGTAGGGCCAATATATGAAGCTTTGAGAATAGCATTGCAAACTGGAAAAGTCAAAAAAGGGACTAATGAAACTACTAAAGCTATAGAACGTGGAGTGAGTAAATTAGTAATAATTGCTGAAGATGTAGAACCTCCTGAGGTTGTAGCTCATATACCAATAATATGTGAAGAACAAAAAGCTGAATATGTATTCGTGCCTCATAAACATGAGCTGGGTAAATCATTAGGCATGGATATTATAGCTTCTGCAGCAGCTATTTTAGATCCTGGTGATGCTAAACATATAGTGGAACAAGTAGTTGCTTCTATCTCTAAAATAAAAAAAGGAGATAGTGATTGAGTGAAGAAATAAAACCTACTCCGGCGGAAGTTATACAAATAATAGGCCGAACCGGTCTCGCAGGCGAAGTCATACAAGTGAGAGTCAAATTGATATCTGGAAAAGATAAAGGAAGAATAATCACCAGAAATGTCAAAGGTTCAATTAGAATGTCAGACATACTAATGCTTCGAGAAACAGAACGAGAAGCTAAAAAAATTAAATAGTGATTAACATGTCTCAAATTTGTAAATTCTGTGGCAATGCTGTACTTTTAGGATCTGGAACGATATTTGCAAAAAACGATGGCAGTGTTTTGTCATTTTGTTCTTCTAAATGTAAAAAAAATATGCTTGTATTGAAACGTGATCCTAGAAAACTAAAATGGACTGCTAAATATGTGAAAGGCGGTATTAAGGTAAGATAAATTGGAACAAACACTCTTCATCATTAAACCAGATGGCGTCAAGCGCCATCTTGTAGGAGAAATCATAAAACGATTTGAAAATAAAAATTTTAATTTCATTAAATTGAAAATGTTTGCTTTTGATAAAGACAACGCAACAAAATTTTATTATATTCATAAAGACAAGTCGTTTTTTCATGAATTAATTTCATTTATAACATCTGGAGAAGTAGTCGCAGCAGTAATAGAAGGGAATAACGCAATTCAAGCTACTAGACTTATGGTCGGTTCTACGAACTATGTTGAGGCTGAACCTGGCTCTATTAGAGGAGATTATGCATTGGGGTTGACTTCAAATATAATTCACGCATCTGACTCCAAGCAAAATTTTGAAATAGAATCCAAAATAATATTTTAACTATTTAAAATGAGACAGCCAATAGTAACTGTATTAGGTCATGTAGATTCTGGCAAAACGTCACTCTTGGATAATATACGAGGTACAAAAATCCAAAAACGAGAAGCTGGAGGAATCACTCAACATATTGGTGCTAGCTTTTTAGAGTATGACACAATCAAAAAAATTTGTGGCGAATTGTATGTAAAATTAAATAAAAGTAACAAACATGATGACAAAAAATCTACAGGAATTCTATTAATAGATACTCCGGGCCATGAAGTATTCACTAACTTAAGAACACGTGGAGGTTCTGCTGCTGACATTGCAATTTTGGTTATAGACATTACTTGTGGCTTTCAACCTCAAACAATAGAAAGTTTAAAAATACTGGAAAATCGTAAAGTTCCATTTATAGTAGCTCTTAATAAAATAGATATGATAAAAGGGTGGCAAAAAACTGATAGCAAACTAGTTTTGCAAGTAATGAAACAACAAGATAAATATACCAAACAAGTCTTTGATGAGTATTTGTACAACGTAATTGGAAGTTTATCTAAATTTGGTTATAGATCTGAAATATTTTCACGTGTTCGAGATTTTAGTAAAGAAATATCTATAGTTCCTGTAAGTGCGATGTTGGGTATAGGTATATCAGAACTTATGATGGTGTTGATAGGCTTGACACAACAATATATGCAAAAAAAATTATCTGAACAAAACAAAGTTACGCGAGGCATTGTAATTGAAATAAAAAACGAAGAAGGGTTGGGTTCTACAGCTAATGTTGTTCTGATCGATGGTACAATGCACAAAACAGATTTTATAGTTGCCGCTAAACCAAATTCTGTTATAACTACAAAATTAAAGGCTATATTGCTGCCAAAACCATTGCATCAAAAACATGATCCAAAAGATAAATTCATACATGTAAATCAAGTAAATGCAGCTGCAGGAATAAAAATAATATCTCAAGATCTCGATAATGTTTTACCAGGAAGCACAATATATGCTACTAGAAACAAAACTGATTTGCATAATTTACAAAAATCATTAGAATCTGAATTGAATGCAGTTTTTATTAAAACTGACTCTATTGGAGTTATATTGAAATGTGATACAATAGGTTCGCTAGAAGTACTCACTGAAATGTTAAAGCGTGAAAATGTTCCAATATCATATGCAAACATTGGACATGTAAATAGACGTGATGTTATAGAAGCAAAAACAATCAAAGAAAACAATCGGCACGTGGGTGTTATTTTATCATTCAACGTAAAAATTCTAGCAGATGCTAAAACTGAAGCTGATAACCATCATATTAGGATATTTAATAATAAAATCATCTATACATTAATTGATAACTACACAAAATGGGTTAGATCTGATATCTACAACGAAGAAGAATCAATATTTACAGAACTTACACCAATTTCTAAATTTACATTCATTGACGGTTGCGTATTTAGAAATAGCAACCCTGCGGTATTTGGTATTAGAATAGATGTTGGAGTGTTAAAACAAAAAGTACCCGTCATGAATAAACGTGGTGTTAAAATTGGCGTCATTCATCAATTACAAAAAGACGGAAAAACTATAGATTCTATTAAACAAGGACAAGAGGCAGCGTGCTCTATACACAACATAGTTGTAGGAAGACAAATTTTTGAAAATGATATTTTGTATACTTCACCTAGCTCGTATGATGTAAAACAACTAAATAAATTCATACATAAATTAAGTGATGATGAAATACAAACTTTAAGTGAAATTATTGAAATAAAAAGAAAAAAAGATCCTGCATATGGTTATTGATACAAACTATTAAAATATATTTAATGAAACATTATACACGTCCAAATTATAACTAATTTATATATCTAAAATAAATCTAATCTTAATTTTTACATTATCGCCACCATTAATTTCCATTAAATGAAATGTTGGAGATTTAATTTCTAATTTGAAACAATGTTTTTGTATATCTAATTCATCGCCAAAAATTATAGCATGTAATGTATATGTAGTTTTTTGTTATATTATTTTGATTGAAACTCTGTGAATAGCAAAACAATCTGTTATAGTTAATATGATTAATTCTTCCAACCAATTGTATAACAGTTCCTGTAAATCAATTCCGCCAACACATAAAGTTTTTTGGGTTTTGCTTTCTACTACATGCCTATTTAACATAGTTTCTATTGTAGCATATGCAGATGTTATAAATGCCTGTTCTAATGTGAGTGCCATAACTTCAATAAATATATCTGTATTATGTTCTAGGTATTTGTATGACAATTATGGTTCTATTACTTTTAATTAATTATAATTAAATCTTTATCAAAGTCTAAATCAATTGCGTTGAAATTTTCAATGATTTGAAGTTACCACGAGGAATGAAAGATTTTGACTTTGAAGATTATTCAAAAATTGAATATGTCAGACAAAAATTCATTGATACTTGCCATGTTTTTGGATTTAAACTAATGGAGCCGTCTCCAATAGAATTTCTTTCTGTCTTGGAAATGAAAAGCGGGACATCGATCAAAAACGAAATATATTTTTTCAAAGATAAAAATGATCGAGAAATTGCATTGAGATTTGATTTTACCATGGGAATAACACGGCATATAACGTCAAACAAATCAGTACAGTTACCAGTTAAAACAGCAACTTTCGGAGGTGTGTGGAGATATGACGAGCCACAGAAGAATAGATATAGATTTTTTCATCAATGGAATATTGAATTATATAATACACAAAATACAGATCACGATCATGAAATCATAGAGTTTGTGAATAATTTTTTTAAGAATCTTGGATTAAATAATGTAATAATACATATATCGCATAAAAAATTAGTTGAATCATATATAAATAAAATATTTAATTCTA
>JAHRAP010000018.1 GCA_020027255.1 Nitrosopumilaceae archaeon
GATACAAAAGATAACTTCAGTAATAATGATGTTACTTTGCCACTTAGCGTAAATTTAGAAGACATATCTGTGTTATCTGTTTCAAATAATAATTCCATACTTGAAATTAAATTTAAAATACATAACCCAAATCCACGTTCTGTTATATTGCAACTATTGAAATATGAGTTATATGGAAATGATGTCTTGATAGATATCGGACAGATTGGTGAGAGAATAATTGGAATGATGTCAAGCTCTAATTATTTTACTATACTTAATAACAATGATATAATAATAAAAGATAAAGTCAAACTACAAAATAATGATCAGATCAACGAAGTTTGGGATCATATTATAGATTCAAATGTAACATGGCATGTTACAGGAAAATTATTTTTTAATTTAAGTTCTATGACTAGCGGGGAAGAACACGAAATTGATTTTGAACTTTATAAATAACTAACTTTAAAATTGCAAAATTATATAAAGGAAATAACTTTTAACATAAACATGGCTGAAGCTGGAATGGCTGCATACGGGACTGTGATTGGTATGGGTATAGTATTGTCTGTAATTATTTTTGCTTTACGTGGCAAAGGACATCCAGAACAATTAGATTAGCTTGCCATCAATTATTATACACAATAATCTATTTCTAATACATTCTGATTAAAAACTTCGATATTCTTTCTGATTTTAATAATAATATAAAGTGAATTGCAAATCCAAATATTGCAGACAATAATATATTGTCACTTAGATGATAAATTACTATGAATATAGTCACAACTGGAACTGACAACACCATGGCAATTATTCCACTGAATAAAATAATCCTGTTTAGAGCTTTACCATCTATTTTAGGTTTCTTAGAAAAATCTTTCATGTGATAAACATTTATGCTTTGTTATATTATTAATTTTGACATAGTCACTTTTGAAGGTATTTTTTGTTCTATTGCAAATATTATTGACGATAGATTTCTTATTTCATAACTTAACAAGTTTAGAATACCCATGCTATTACTTGAACTGAACATTTTTGTAAAGCTACTTTTAGCTGCTTTGTAAATTGCAATTTCGAACGCATGTTCTAAATTCGAAATCAAATCAATATCATTTTCAGATGTTGATATTAAATTTTTATAACGTGTATTTGATATTTCATTGTATGCATCTCTAATAGATGATGACGATATCATTTTAGATAATACTCCTTTTGATGCACTTGGCGTAGATGTTACTATCAGATCATTAATTTGATCCTCTGTTAAATCCCAGAATTTACCTCGTAATATGCTAACTATATTATAAAAATCTATATTCATCCATGCAAGACGTACTATGTCTCTATCGCTGGAGAATTGTAGTGCACTTTTAATTTGCTTAGTTAAAATTTTATCAAAATACACATCAAAAATCTGAATATTTTTTTTGTCATTATAGACGTTCACAGCTTTAGATACATCTTCACCAAAAACAGTGTTACGAAGACTTGCCACAGATTCTTCTAGATCTGAAGAGGCCATTGCCTTTACTATTGTATCTCTTTGCTTGATTAATTCTTCAGCACGTAAATTTATTTGTGATTCGATCTCGTCATAATTCTTTCCCAAAATCTTGCCTTTAATAATTAGTTTTAAATTCCATAAAATATATTTTAAATAATATTCAGCCAACACATTCTCTCCTGAAGTTTTAGCAACCGAAAAATGCATTTCTATAAGATGATTTTTTAACACATGTTCAATTTTTTGAATATCATATGGTCTTGGTATGTTGGAGATTATATCTGAGTATTTAGTGTTTTTCATTCGAGTTATTAACTCATCAATATCTCTAGATTCAGATAATGTCTGAAAATCGTCTTTTGATAATAATTTACCGCGTTGACCAAATGCTTTTACAGAGGCATATATTTTCTTAGCAGGATTTCCCATTGTTATATTTAAATTTATTTCTGATTTTAATGTTTCATATTTCTATGCATTATTTATCATGTATTGAAATAGATTAGTATTATGTATCTGGAATAACTTAATACTTATATATTCAAGATTTTTTTCCCACATCAATGAATTCTAAAAACAAGTATGCGTTAATACTTGTAACAGCAGTAGCAATAATAGCAATAAGCGCATTATCTGAAGCGTATGCACAACAAATAACTGACGGTATGGATGGATATGTATTAGGCATAAGTGGAATATATACAGGAAATCCAAACGAATGCTGGTTTGACGATGGCGAAGGTAACATGATGCCATGTAGAATAGATACAGGAGACACTGCATGGATATTGACAGCATCATCATTTGTACTTTTAATGACTCCTGGTGTGGCTTTTTTCTATGGAGGATTAGCTAGATCCAAAAACGTAGTAAATGTAATCGGTATGACGTTTATAATTATGGGAATTATGACGATACAATGGATATTATGGGGTTATTCATTAGCATTTGGACCAATTGAAAATGATGTAAACATGTTCATGGGTTCATTACGATATGTAGGATTTAATGAAGTGTCTCATTATGCACCTCTTGGAAGTCCAGGACCTTGCACCGAAACTTGGTCTGCAGCATATCAAATGCAAGTATTTCATGAAGATGAAATATGTAGCCAAGATTGGCCAGGAACGATACCCCATGCTTTGTTTGCCGCATTTCAAGGCACATTTGCAATTATCACACCTGCATTAATCATCGGTGGATTAGTAGATCGTATGAAATTTAGTGCATTAGTGATATTTGTTCTTGTTTGGGCTACATTTGTTTATGATCCATTGGCGCACTGGGTATGGGGTGGTGGATACTTTGGTGGTGGTACACTTGATCTAGATCCAGATCTATCTCCTAGTTATGCACTTGATTTCGCAGGTGGTATTGTAGTACACATCTCTGCAGGATTTGCTGCATTGGCAGCTGCACTAGTTTTAGGACGCAGATTAGGTTATGGCAAAACTCCTATGGAGCCTCACAACCTTCCTATGGTGGTACTAGGTACATGTATACTATGGTTTGGCTGGTTTGGATTTAATCCAGGCAGCGAAGTTATGGTAGACGGTGTGACAGTTAGTACATGGATAGTTACCAACACTGCCGCAGCAATGGGGACAGTAACTTGGATGTTAATGAGTTGGGCTCATACTGGTAAACCTAGCATAATTGGAGCAACGACAGGTACAATAGCTGGTTTGGGTGCTGTAACACCAGCATCTGGATTTGTTGGACCAATGGCTGCAATAATCATAGGAATTGCCGCAGCTGTTATTTGTTATGGCTGCGTTGCATTCAAAAACGCACGGAAATGGGATGATGCGCTCGATGTATGGGGAGTACACGGAATGGGTGGTGTCACAGGAACTATACTGGCTGGCACTTTAGCTAGCCCGCACATATGGAACACTGGTGATGGTATAGGTGCTTGGACTGGCACTCCGGAAGGATTAGAACAACAAGGCATTAGTATTATCGCAGCTGCAATTTCTATAGGATATACATTCGGTCTCACTATGATCATATTAAAAATAATGGACGCAGTATGGCCAGGTGGAATACGAGTAACTCCAAAGGAAGAAGAAATTGGGTTGGATATAGCTCAACATGGAGAACGAGCATACATAAACGAATAAAATTTCCATACCCATCTCTACTTTTTATGTTATACCAAAATTACATTACGACTAATCATATTTCATATTATGTAGCATAATTTTTATGATATAATCAACAAATCACAATTAATTTGTTATATTTTTAATCATAGTTGTAATTTGATAGTTAAATAACTTGTTGACCCTCTTACGGTAAGATTCATCATGGTAATAATTAACTTAAATAATAGTGTGATGACCAAATAAAGTAGTCTAGGTACATTCGTAAATCATCTTTTGCCAAATAACCTCCAAATAATCGTGAATAATTAATTATATGATATAAAATGAAAAAATTAATCAGTCATAACATATCGCATTGTAAAATT